>CAILKA010000521.1 GCA_903834645.1 uncultured beta proteobacterium | reverse complement strand
CGGCCGAAGGGGTGAGCACCGGCATTTCAGCCGCCGACCGCGCCCGCACGGTGCAAGCGGCTGTGGCCAAAAACGCCCAGGTCGACGACCTGGTGCAGCCGGGTCACATCTTCCCGCTGCAAGCAGTCGATGGCGGCGTGCTCATGCGCGCCGGCCACACCGAGGCCGGCTGCGACCTCGCAGCCATGGCCGGCTGTACGCCCGCTGCCGTGATCTGCGAGATCATGAAGGACGACGGCACCATGGCCAGGCTGCCCGACCTCGAGCTCTTTGCGCGGGAGCACGGGCTGAAGATCGGCACCATCGCCGACCTCATCGGCTTTCGCAGCCAGCATGAGTCGCTCGTCACGCGCGAGGGCTCACGCCGCCTGGCCACGCCCTGGGGCGAATTCGACTGCACAGCCTTCCGCGATCGCAGCGGCGGCTTGCACCTGGCGCTGTCGCAAGGGCGCTGGGAGCCGGGGCAGGAGGTGCTGGTGCGCGTGCACGAGCCCTTCACTGCGCTGGACCTGCTCGACGCCGGCGAGTCGCGCCACTCCTGGCCCCTGCCGCAGGCGCTGCGCGAGTTGCGCGCCGCGCCTGCAGGCGTGGCGGTGCTGCTCAACTGCGCACAGGATGTCGAGACGCTGCTGCCCCAGGTGCTGCCCGGTGCAGCAGTGGGCACATCGCCCCCCCGCACCCAGATGGATCTGCGCACCTACGGAGTCGGTGCGCAGATCCTGCGTGAGCTCGGGGTGACGCGCATGCGGCTGCTCGGCCGGCCGCGCCGCATGCCGAGCATGGCCGGCTACGGCCTCGAAGTTGCGGGCTTCCAGGCGAGCGAGGCGAGCAAGGTCTGAGCAGGCAGGAACAGGAACCACACCCACCATGCAAGAAGCCGACAAGGGAAGCCTGCAGGCCCTCGATGGCGAGGGGCTGTCGATCGGCATCGTCCGCGCCCGCTTCAACGACCCGATCACGCGCGCGCTCGAGTCCGCCTGCCACGACGAGCTGCTCGCGCTCGGCGTGCAGGCCCACGACATTCGCAGCGTGACCGTGCCTGGCGCGCTGGAAGTACCGGTGGCGCTGGATGCACTGGCTCGCAGCGGTGATTTCGACGCGCTCGTGGCACTCGGCTGCGTGATCCGGGGCGAGACCTAACACTTCGAACTCGTGGCCAACGAGAGCGGGGCAGGTGTCACGCGAGTCGCTCTGGACCACCAGATCCCGGTGGCCAACGCCATCCTCACGGTGGAAAACGAGCAGCAGGCGCGCGCACGCATCGACGAAAAGGGCCGCGACGCTGCACGCGTGGCCGTCGAGATGGCGCTGCTGCTGGAAGAGCTCGGATGACCGAGACCCCCTCTCCCGCTCCCCCGGCCCATCCGGCACCCGCGAGCCGCGGCGCACGCAACGGTCGCGCCCGGTCAGGCGCACGATCAGGCGCGCGCTTCACGCGCCGGCGCGCGCGCGAGTTCGCGCTGCAAGGGTTGTACGAATGGCTCGTCGCAGCGGCGGACGCCCCGACGATCGAGGCCCACATGCGCGAGCAGGAAGGCTTCGCGCAGTGCGACAGCGTGCACTTCGACGCCCTGCTCAATGGCTGCATCCGCGACGCGGCGATGCTCGACGCGGTGCTTGCGCGCCACGCCGACCGCAAGACCGCGGCGCTGTCGCCGGTGGAGCACGGCGCGCTGCTGATCGGGGCCTGGGAGCTGGCCCACTGCATCGAGGTGCCCTACAAGGTCGCGATCAACGAGGCGGTGGAGCTGGCCAAGAGCTTCGGCGGCACCGACGGCCACAAGTTCGTCAACGGCGTGCTCGACAAGGCTGCAGCGGAGCTGCGCCCCGAGGAAGTTGCCGCGGTACGGGCTGCGCGCGGCGGCTGAGGCTGGGCCCACCACCCTGCCCTGGCCCGCCCCGCAGACCCACCTGACCCCCCGAGGCTTGCTGATGAAGCTCTCCTCCCGCCTGGAAGCGATCCAGCCCTTCTACGTGAT
>CAILKA010000520.1 GCA_903834645.1 uncultured beta proteobacterium | reverse complement strand
CTCGAGCGCATGAGCCGGGAACGGGTCGGGTCGGTGGTGGTGGTGGACGAGGAGGGCCACCCGCTGGGCATCCTGACGCAGCAAGACCTGCTCGGGCGCATCGTGCTGCACGAGCCGGCTCCGCCGCTGAGCACGACACCCATGCGCGCGGTGATGTCGGCACCCGTTCTGACTCTCGAGGTGCAAGAGCGCGTGGCTGACGCCGTGCTCGCGATGTCGCGCCACGGGATTCGGCATGTCCCGCTGACCCGCAGCGGGCGCCTGGTGGCGGTAGTCTCCGAGCGCGACCTCTTTGCCCTCCAGAAGCAGTCGCTGGGCGGGCTCGGCAGCGCGTTGCGAGGTGCGCGCGACACCGCAACGCTCCAGGCTCTGGCGTCGCAGGTTCGCGCCTATGCGAGGCGCCTGCAGGCCCAGGGCCTGGCTGCGCCCACGCTCACGGCGCTGGTGAGCCATCTCAACGACCTGCTGTGTACCCGGCTCGTGGAGCTGCAGGCCGCCTCCCACGGACTCGACTTGCGGCGCGCCTGCTGGGTAGCCTTCGGATCGGAGGGGCGTGGCGAGCAGACGGTGGCCACCGACCAGGACAACGGCCTGGTGCTCGCCGATGGCGTCGACGAGCCGGAGCGGGAGCGGTGGCGCGTCTTGGGCCGCAGCGTCAACGAGGCGCTGGATGCATGCGGCTTTCCGCTTTGCAAGAGGGGCATCATGGCTGGTGAGGCGCGCTGCTGCCTGCGCCAGGGCGACTGGCTCGCGCGCTTCGAGCACTGGATGAGCCGCGGCGAGCCGCAGGATCTGCTCGAGGCGAGCATCTTCTTCGACATGCGGCCCATCGCCGGCCATGCGGCCCTCGTGGCGCCGCTGACGCGGACGGTGACGGCGGGAGCGCGCCAGCACCCGCTGTTCCTGCGGCTGCTGGCCGAGAATTCCCTGCGCCTGAAGCCGGCGCTGGCCTGGCACGGCGGGTTGGACACCGAGGCCGACGGCGGGCGTCGCCAGATCGACCTGAAGCTGCACGGCACGGCCGTGTTCGTGGATGCTGCGCGCCTGTACGCGCTGGCCGCAGGCGTGGAAGTGCTGGGCACCCGGGAGCGCCTGGTGCAGGCGGGCGAGTTGCTCGGGGTGCCCGAGCACGAGCGCCAGGGATGGGCAAGCGCCTTCGAGGTGCTGCAGATGCTGCGCCTGCGCGTGCAGGTGCAGGCGGCCGACGGGCAGGCCACGAACCGGGTCGATGTCGAGTCGCTGGACGACATCGACCGCCAGCTGCTCAAGGAAGCGATGAAGGTGGGTAAGCGGCTGCAGCAGCGTGTGTTGCTGGACTGGCTGCGCACATGAAGGAGGCGGGCAGAGCGTGGCGGATGAGCCCCGTGACGGGTGCGCCACGGGGCAGGGCACTGCCGTGAGTGCGTGGCATCGTCTGCTGGAGCGCCTGGGCGTGCGATTGACGCGGGCTGGCGCGCACGAGAGTCAGGGGCGCTGGGTGGTGATCGACGTGGAGTCCACCGGCCTGGATCCCAGGCGTGACCGGCTCGTGGCCATCGCCGGCGTGGCGCTGCACTTCACCGACGGCTCGCCCCATGTGGTCGGCGACGACAGCTTCGAGGTCGTCTTGCAGGCGGCCCTGCCGGGCTTTGACCGCGACAACATCCTGCTGCACGGCGTGGGCGTAGGCGCGCAGCGCCGCGGGGTCGCGCCGGCCGAGGCACTCGCGGCCTTCGAGCGTTGGGCTGGCCCGGCGCTGCGAGCGGGTTTCCACGTCGACTTCGACAGGGTGCTGATCGAGCGTGCGGCCCGCACGGCCGGCCTGGCCGAGGGGGAGACCTCTCGTGCGCGCTGGCTTGACCTGGCGCCCCTGGCTGCCGCGACGCACCCCGAGGTGCGCGCCCGGGCGATGGACGAGTGGCTGGAGCATTTCGGCATCCCCTGCCTGGCGCGACACGAGGCTGTGGCCGACACGCTGGCCACGGCTGAACTGCTGATGCGGCTGTGGCCTGCGCTGCGGCGGGCCGGCATCAAGGACGCCACCACGGCCCAGGCCCTGGCCCGCAACCAGCGCTGGCTTCAGCCCTGACCCACCGCGTCTTTCAGCGCAGGAAGAGGGAGTGGACGGGGCTGCCCGTCTCCTCGACGCACGGGTAGTCCAGGGCCTCCAGGAAGCGGGCGAAGGCCTCCTCGTCACGGGCCGGGACCTGCAGGCCCACG
>CAILKA010000519.1 GCA_903834645.1 uncultured beta proteobacterium | reverse complement strand
GTCACGTAGTCGGCATGCGGGTAGACGCCCTCCAGCCCGGCCAGGTAGTCATCGGCAGCGTGCTCGATCGGGGTGGTCGCGTTCTTGCCGATGTTCAACCCGACGATGCCGCCTGCCGCCCGAAAACTGCGCGCGCGCCGCACGTTGTCGACGAAGGCCGCGAGCCCGGCGTTGTTGAAGCCCAGTCGGTTGATCAGCGCCTGACGCTCTGGCAGCCGGAAGATGCGAGGCTTGGGGTTACCCGGCTGCGCCAGTGGCGTGACGGTGCCCACCTCGATGAAGCCGAAGCCCATCGCCCCCAGCCCGTCGATGCAGCGCCCGTCCTTGTCGAGCCCGGCGGCCAGCCCGACGCGGTTGGGAAAGCGCAGGCCCGCCACCGTCACCGGATCGTCCACGCGGGCCTGTGCCCACAGGCACTGCGCCGGCGTGTTCTGGAGCCGGGCGATCGTGCCCAGCGTCAGGTCGTGCGCCGCCTCGGCATCCAGGCCAAAGAGGAAGGAGCGTGCAAGCGTGTAGGGGACGACGGCCATAATCCCGATTGTCGCAAAGGCCCCGGAAACGATGAACCAGGACGAACTGAAAGCGGCCGTGGGCCGGGCGGCGCTGGCCTATGTGCCAGCCGGCGCGGTGATCGGCGTGGGCACAGGCTCCACGGTCAACCACTTCATCGATGCGCTGGCCAGCCACGGGGTGGCCTTGAGCGGGGCCGTGTCGAGCTCGCTGCAGAGTACGCAGCGCCTGCTGGCCCACGGCATCCGCGTGCTCCAGCCGGGTGAGCTCGAGGGTCGGCTGCCCGTCTACATCGACGGGGCCGACGAGATCGATCCGCGTGGCTGCATGATCAAGGGTGGTGGTGCCGCGCTCACGCGCGAGAAGATCGTGGCCGACCTGGCCGAGCGCTTCGTGTGCATTGCCGATGTCTCCAAGCAGGTGCCGGTGCTGGGGCGCTACCCTCTGCCGGTGGAGGTCATCGAGATGGCGGCGCCGCAGGTGGCTCGCCGCTTCGCGGCCCTGGGCGGCGACGCGCGCCTGCGCATGGGCGTGGTCACGGACAACGGCCACCCCATCCTGGACGTGCATGGCCTGCACATCGAGGATCCGCCCGCCCTCGAGACGGAGGTCAACCAGTGGCCGGGCGTGGTCACGGTCGGAATCTTCGCCCGCCACCGCGCCCGGGTGTGCCTGCTGGGTACTCCCGCCGGCGTGCGCACTCTCGATTTCTGACTCAGCCACCCTGGCCGGCTGCTTGCAGCCGGCTGGCTGCACGCCGCGCGCGGCGCAGCACCTCGCGCGCGGGATCGAGCGCATCGACGAGCTCTCCCGGCAGCGGCATCGGCGTGCCGTCGATCCACGCGGCCAGCAGCTCAGCCATCAGCGGCGCCCAGGTGAGCCCGCGCGAACCGAAGCCGCCGATCATGTACAGGCCCGGCTCCCGGGGCACCAGCACCGGCCGGTCCAGGCGTGGCAGCCGCTGCAGGTCGGCGTCGGGGCACCGTCGCGCCACGGCACCGACCCAGGGCAACCGGTCCGCTGCCGCACAGCGCCAGGCGACGCGACCTTGCCAGGCCCACCCCGGCGGCAGGGTGATCCCGGTCAGCGCCTGCAAGCGCTGCACGTTCCAGGCGTGATCGGCCGGTCGCAGCGCCGGCTCCGTGTCGCCCGTGTGGGCGGTGGCGCCGAAGACGAGCGGCCCGCCAGGCAGGGTCAGCGCGTATCCCTGGCCCGTGATGGGGCGCTCCAGCGCATCGGCCCAATCGACCCAGCTCAGCTGCCCGCGCACCAGGCGCGCGTCGGGCCCCTCGCCGCCAGCGGCCTGCACCAGGGCCGACAATCCGGCTCCGCCTGCCAGCACGGCGATGTCGCCTTCGGCCAGGGCGGTGGCACCGTGTCCGCATGCCTGCCACCGCTGCCCGTCGCGGCGCAGCAACTCCACGGCACAGCTCGTGTGCAGCGTCACGCCAGGCGTGTCCAGCCAGTGCGCCACGAGGTCGCGCGGCGCCAGCCATCCGCCCGAAGGGTCCGGCCTGTC
>CAILKA010000518.1 GCA_903834645.1 uncultured beta proteobacterium | reverse complement strand
GCCGAGGGCTGGAAGCCGCCGCTCGCTTCCCCGAAGCGGCTGGCGGCTGACGACCCTCAACCGACATCCCAAGATCTGAATTCACAGCCTGGAAGCTGCCATTCGGCACTTGCAGAACACCAGTCGTTGTAGGCGTTCCAACGGAGGTTGGACATCGGCCAGCGGAACTCTGAGCGAATGTGGCGTGGCCGGCGCCGCGACCGTCCGTGGCCGTTGTCCCTCAGCGAAGAATCAGCGCCGGCACGCCGCTTACCCACAGCACAGAGGCTTTCCCCGTAAACTTTGCTTCGCTCTCATCACTGCTGGCATCGCTCACTGGAAGATGCTCTTGACGAAATAGTTCTGGAGCGCGCCCGACCAAGCCTCATGAGGAAACTCCTGCTGCTCTTCTCGCACATCTTGGCGCTTGCCGTGGGGTTTGCGCTGGGTATCTACTTCTTGCCAGTGCTCACCGCCCCGGCAGCGCCTTCGCGAGCGGAACTCGCCGCGCAATCCTCGCAGGCGACCTACAAGGGTCAGTTCCGGCGCACCCTGAAAGACAGTGACGCTCTGCACTGGGGCGAAGGCGCCGTTTCGGTCACGCGCACTTCGGTGGGGTTGCTGGGCGAGCTGGCGCCGGGGCCGGACTACAAGCTATATCTATCTCCGGAGTTCGTCGAAACTGAGGCGGACTTCAATCGGCTGAAGTCCCTAATGGTGCGGGTGGGCGATGTGAAGACCTTCAAAAACTTCCTCGTACCGGTCCCGGAAGGCATAGACCCGGCACGCTACACCACCGTTGTTGTCTGGTGCGAAACCTTCAGCCAGTTCATCACAGCCGCCCAGTACCGATGACGCTGTGGCCGGACTGGTTGGCGCTGTCAGCCCCTGTGCATCTCGCCAGTCCCAAGCCGGGCACGCAGTCGCCGAAGGCGAAGGCGAAGCCAATCGCACATTGCGTCACAGGCGTGGCCCATGGCCAACCAAGCATTGCCGGCATCGTCCTTGCTTCGCATGGCGCCTGACCCAGGAGCCCGGACATGACTCAACGAGTTTTCACGGTTGCCGACCACCTGCAACCCCGCGATGGAGAGCCCATCCGTTCGTTGGTTCACGAGACTGACGATGCTGCGATCGTCGCCTGGACCGTCAAGCCCGGCCAGCGCATCAGCGCCCATGTTCACCCCAACGGTCAGGACACCTGGACCGTCATCCAGGGCGAAGGTGAGTATCAGGTCGATGCTTCTGGTTCGACGGTGCGGCTCGCGGCTGGAGACATCGCAGTCGCACCTGTCGGTGCCGTGCACGGCGTGCTCAACACCGGCTCCGTGGATCTCGTGTTTGTTTCTGTGGTGAGCCCGGCGCTATCAGGGTTTCAAGCGCTGTGAAAGCTGGGTTCGGTCAAGCACGTGCTGCTCTCAGGACGCAAGCGCCCGGCGGGCGCGGTGCAGACGCACGAACAGGTTTTGCTCGCTGATCTGCAAGGCCTGGCAGATGTCAGTGCTGCTGCGCTCGTGCAGCAGGCGCATTTCGGCCACGCGACGCAACGAGTCAGGCAGGGCCTGGATGCGCGCCAGCGTCTGGCGCAGGCGCTGCCGGTGTTCGGCCACCTCATGTGGGCCTGGCTGAGGGCTCTCGATCTCGATGCCGGTGTCCTCGCCCTCAGTCCCGCCCGTGCTGTCCAGACTGTCGTGCCCACTGCGCTGGCGCACCAGATCGACGATCTTGTGCTTCAGGATGCCTACCAGCCAACTCCGCAGCGCCGATCGGCCCGCAAAGGCGGCGCGGCCACTTGCGACGGCCTCGAACACGTCGTGCACCAGGTCCTCTGCCAGGGACGGATCCATCAGCCGGCGACGAGCGAAGCGCACCAGGTGGGCGCGGTGCAGGCACAGTTCGGCCCAGCCGACGGCGAGGGGTTCTCGGGCAGACACCGTGGGGTCCGCAGCGGGTTGCAGTGCGGCAGCGAGGGCGGTGGTGTGCATGAGGAGTTGGGCTCCGGTGGTCGATGACTACACTGTGTTTGGCCCACCTCGCGCCCATCTCACCGCAGATCACAGGCAGATCACATCGCTGTAAGGGCGCTGACTCACCCGCCGACCACCCTCCATGCCAGCCCACATCCTCGTCGCCGACGACCAGACCGACATTCGCGACCTCATCGTGTTGAATCTCCAACACGCTGGTCACGAGGTGGTTGCTGTGGCCGATGGGCCCGCCGCGCTGGCCAGCCAGGCCGAGCGGGCCAGCGACTTGCTGATCTTGGATTTGATGATGCCGGGGCTGGACGGGCTGGAGGTGTGCAAAGCGTTGCGCGCGCGCGGGCGCGCCACGCCCATCCTGATGCTCACCGCCAAGAGCACCGAACTCGACCGCGTGCTGGGGCTGGAGCTGGGCGCCGACGACTACCTCACCAAGCCCTTTTCGATGGCCGAACTGCTGGCCCGCGTGAAGGCACTGCTGCGCCGGGCCGAGCTGCTGCGCGCAGCGCAAGCTGCACCGGCGACATCCCAGGCCGTGCGCAATGGCGACCTAGAAATCATGCCGGTGCGGCGCGAGGTGCGCCTAGCCGGCCGCGTGGTGGAGTTCACGGCGCTGGAGTTTGATCTGCTGCTGCACTTTGCCAGCCACCCGGGCCGGATTTTCTCGCGAACACAGTTGCTGGACAGCGTGTGGGGCTACTCGCACGAGGGCTACGAGCACACCGTCACCACGCACATCAACCGCTTGCGCGCAAAGGTCGAGCAAGACCCGATGCAGCCGCGCTTCATCCTCACCGTGCGCGGCGCGGGCTACAAGATGCGCGATGCACCGTAACCTCGAACCACCCCGAAGTGGTTCGCGGCCGCCTCCTCCGAGGCCGCTCAAATGAGCTACCTCCTATGACCGTCAGGCTTCGCTTGGCGTTGACGGTGTTCCTCACCGGTCTGGCCACGGCCCTGGGCGTGCTCGTCATGGTGGCCATCGCGTTCCAGCGCTTCGAGCGTGAAAACACCTGGCAGCGCGGCGACGCCTTCCTGGCGCGGGTGACGATGCAGCATGACCTGCTCGAGCGTCAGCAGCGCCAGCCGGAGGAGTTCGTCGCCTTCCTGCGCAGCCTGTTGCTCTTCGAACCCGACAGCCAGCTCTATCTGCTGGACGCAAGCGGGCGCGTGCTGGCAAGCACCGGGCAGGCCCGCTTACCGCCTGGCTTTGCCGTGGCGCTGGCACCCGTGCAGCAGGCCGCAGCCGCAGCAGCCGACGGCCGACGTCGGCAAGCCGCCTACGTGATGGGCGAAGACCCTGAACGCATGGAAGCCGACACCGTGGTCGCCGCGCGTGTGTTGCCCCACGCCGCCATCGCGGCGGCGGCCACTGAGGCCGGCTACGTCTACCTGGTCAGTCGCAACCCGCGCTTGCAGGCCACACGCTGGGCGCTGGTGGCCAGCAGCCTGGCGTCGCCGGCATTGGGATCGGTGCTGGTGGTCATCGTGCTGGGCACGGCGCTGGCAGCCTGGATCATCGTGGCGGTGACCCGCCCCTTGCGCGTGCTCAGCGACGAGGTCGCCACGGCCGCCCGAGAAGGCTTCAATGCCGCTACGGTGGCGCCGGCCGCGCCCTCACCATCCACTCACGCCGACGACGAGTTCGGCCGGCTGCGCAGCGGCTTCCACACGCTGCTGGCCAGGCTGCGCGCGCAGTGGGACGAACTGCGCCGGCTCGACCACTTTCGCCGCGAAAGTGTCAGCAACCTGTCGCACGACCTGCGCAGCCCGCTCACCGCCACCGTGGCCTGCCTGGAGACGCTGGAGCGACGTTGGTCCAGCGACCCGAGCCGCGACGAAGACCGCCACATCGTCGCGATCGCCCTGCGCAATGCCGCCAACGCCGCGGGCATGGTGCGTTCCCTGGGCGATCTGGCGCTGCTCGACGAGCCCGAGTTCAAGTTGCGGCCGATGCGGCTTGAACTGGGCGAGGTGCTGGACGACATCGCGCTGCGCTTTGCCAACCGCGCTGCGGCACTTGGCGTGGCCCTGCACTTTGAGCAGGCCGGTTCGGAGCCCCTGGTGATCGAGGTCGACGTGGAACTGTTCGAGCGCGCGGTGGCCAACCTGCTGGACAACGCCCTGAAGTTCACGCCGTCCGGTGGCCGCGTCGTGATCAGCGCCGCCATGGCGGGCGGCCAGGTCGAGGTCAAGGTGACCGACAACGGCGCCGGCATCCCGGCGCACGATCTTCCTCGGCTGTTCGACCGCCATTACCAGCGCCGCGACAGTGTCGCGCCGGCAACCAGCGACGATGGCAAGGGTCTGGGGCTGGCCATCGTCAAACGCATCGTCGAGTTGCACCAGGGCAGCGTGTCCGTGGCCAGCACCCAGGGCCTTGGCACCACGGTGACGATCAGGCTGCCTGCCCAGCGAGTTGCGCAGGCGTGATGGAGGAAGGGGCGGAGAGTGACCCTCTCCCCGGCTCCGCCGTGGCGAAGGATCGGGACGGGTTGAAAGATCGGCGCTGCTGCGCCGACTGGTGGCTACCCCTCACTGCGCCAGTCGCCCACCCACACCATGAACCGCCGCCAGATCATGAGCCTGCTGCCCCTCTTCGGCCTTGCGGGCAACGCCACGGCCCCCGCGGCCGCCGCGCAGCCGCAGCCCGCGCCCACCCCGCTGCGCCTGAGCGAAGGCGCATGGCGGCAGCGGCTTTCGCCCGCCGCCTTCCGCGTGCTGCGGCAGGAAGGCACCGAAGCGCCCGGCAGCAGTCCGCTCAACGCCGAAAATCGCAAGGGTATCTACCAGTGCGCGGGCTGCCAACTGCCGCTGTTTTCGTCGGCTGCCAAGTACGACAGCGGCACCGGCTGGCCCAGCTTTCACACGCCGTTGCCGGGCGCACTGGGCACGAAGACCGACTTCAAGGCCATCCTGCCGCGCACCGAGTACCACTGCGCTCACTGCAACGGCCACCAGGGCCACGTCTTCAATGACGGCCCTCCGCCCAGCGGCAAGCGCTACTGCAACAACGGCGTGGCCCTGCAGTTCGTGCCGGAGGCAGCATGACGCGCCGCTTGCACCGCCTGGGTGCCGTCGCCGGCTTGCTGTGGCTGGCGCTTGCTTCTGCAGCACAGGCGCAAACCACCGCCAAAGCCACGTTTGCCGGCGGCTGCTTCTGGTGCGTTGAGGCTGACTTCGACAAGGTGCCGGGCGTGTTGTCGACGACCTCGGGGTACATCGGCGGCAGCACAGCCAACCCCCGCTACGAACAGGTGTCAGCTAACACCACCGGCCACGCCGAGGCGGTAGAAATCGTCTTCGACACAGCGAAGGTGAGCTATGCCGCGCTGGTCGAGTACTTCTGGCGCACCATCGACCCAACCACCCGGGACCGCCAGTTCTGCGATGCCGGGTCTCCCTACCGCACGGCGATCTTCACCCACGACGCCCAGCAGGCCGCCGTCGTCCAGCAATCGTTGAAGACACTCGAACAGACGAAGCCGTTCAAGCAAGCGATCGTCACGGCCGTTCAGCCCGCCACCACGTTCTACCCGGCCGAGGGCTATCACCAGGACTACTACAAGAAGAACCCCGTGCGCTACGCCTACTACCGCAACAGCTGCGGCCGTGATGCCGCGCTGGAACGGCTGTGGGGCAAGCGGTGAAGACGGCCTTTCTAACCCTGTGCAGCGCCGTGCTGCCCATGCTCGCTTCAGCGCAAACGTGCGAACGCGCGGCTGGCGCGAGGCCGCCGCTGGTGGTGGAGCTGTACACATCGGAAGGCTGCAGTTCCTGCCCGCCGGCCGATCGCTGGCTGTCAACTCTGAAGGGGCGTGACGAGGTCTTGCCGCTGGCCTTCCACGTGGGGTACTGGAACCGCCTGGGCTGGGCCGACCGCTTTGCCACGCAGGACACCACCGACCGCCAGTACACACTGGCGCGCGCAATGGGTGCACCGAATGTCTACACGCCCCAAGTGTTGGCGCACGGCAGGGACTGGCGCCGCTGGCCGGCGCTGCCCGCGGTCAGCTCGGTGCCGCTGGCGCCGATGTCGTTGAAGCTGCTGCGCAAGGACGCCCGTGTCGTTGCCGAGGTCGGCACGGCCGCAGGCCGCTGGACGGGCTACTGGGCCGTGGTCGAGGACGGCCATCGCACCCGCGTCACGGCTGGCGAGAACCGGGGCGAAGCCCTGGCCCACGACCATGTCGTGCGCCTGTACCGTCCCGTAGGTCCTTGGCAGGGCGCGCAGACGTTCACGCTGGACCTGCCGCCAGCCGTCCCGGCCCATCCGCGCCGCGTGGTCTTCGTGATTGCTGGGGCGGGTGATCTGCGGCCCGTGCAGGCGCTGAGCCTGGAGTGTTGAGAGGGTCCCGATGGTGTTGGCCAGCACGTAAGAAACCATGAATGCGAGGCGACTGCGTCAAGTCCCTTCACAACCCAGCTTCCTTTCGAGGAGTCGACCTATGCAACACCAGCGCCACACCCCCACCCGCCTCCTGCTGGCGGTCGCAGCCGCAGCGGCCGCCACTGGCCAAGCCACCGCGCAGACCTCCATGCCGATGGCAGCCGCCATGGCCGACGCTGCACCGGCCGCGTCGGCGGTCTCGCCCATTGCCTTGGTTGACGCGCTGAACGGCGTCTTCGGCAAACACTCGGCGCGCAGTTCGCATGCCAAGGGCGTCTGCATGGCCGGTCATTTTGAAGCGGCACCAGCCGCCTCCGCCATCACCAGCGCCAAGATGTTCCAGGTTGGCCAGCGCACGCCGCTGATCGGTCGCTTCTCCGTCGGTGGAGGCAACCCCAAGGCACCTGACAATGCCAAGTCGGTGCGCGGCATCGCCGTACGGGCCGGGGAGGGCGCGGACCGGATGGAGTGGATCTTCATCTCGGCGCCGCACTTCTTCGCCCAGACACCGGCTCAGTTTTTGGAGTTCATGAAAGTGCGCGCCCCGGACCCGACCACCGGCAAGATGAATCCCGACGCCGTCGCCGCCTTTGGCAAGGCCAACCCGGCCACCACGCGTCAGGCGACCTATTTGGCCAGTCAGCCGGTGCCCGCGAGCTTCGCCACCGTACCCTACTGGAGCACCAGTGCTTTCATCGCCACCAATGCAGCCGGCAAGACTCAAGCCCTGCGTTGGCGCTTTGAGCCCGTGGCCGGTCGGCTGGGACTGAGCGACGATGAAGCCAAAGCCAAAGGCGCTGATTTCCTGCGTGCGGAGCTGAGCGAGCGCCTGAACAAGGGGGCAGTGGTCTTCAGCGTGATGGCACAGCTGGCGCAGCCACAAGATCAACTACTCGACCCCACCGACCCGTGGCCGTCCGACCGCGTGGAAGTCACGATGGGTCGTCTGGTGATCGACCGCGCCACCGACCAGGCGTGTGACCGCGAGACCTTCATACCCACCGTTCTGCCTACCGGTATCGCCGCCAGCGCCGACCCCACGCTGGCCGCGCGAGCCTCCAGCTACGCAGTGTCATTGAGTCGTCGCTAACGCTCATGAAGGACGGGCTCAAAGCCCGTCCAACAAGCTGGCCAGGGCGGCCAGGGCGGGCCCATAGCTGCCCTTCACCAACGTCGGCTACTGGCCGGCTGCTGCCGTCTGGCTGGCTCGCATGACCGACCGCTGTCGCTGCTGAACGGATTTTCGGAAGCGCGGCCCAGACTGCGGTGACTGCAGGTCTCGCGCAGTACCCAGAAGAGCGGAGCAACAACTTTGGCGCGCATCCGGGTGAGTCGCAGCAACTCTGACGCGTCCCACGCACTCCCTGTGGCGCACCCCTCGCTAAGTCCTTGTCACGCCTTACGCGCCAGAGTAATTGCTTCGGCTGCCTGCGGTTCTCGCGCAGGGCGCCAAAGTAAGTGCGACTCGCGCCAAAGTAATGCTACGGCCGCGACAGAGTTGATGCGACCACCGAACTGCTGTAAACGCCGAGGGCTAAAGGCCGCCGCTCGCTTCCCCGAAGCGGCTGGCGGCTGACGACCCTGAAGAGACATAGGCCGCCCGGGTCAACCCTAGGATAGAGATCGCAGATCAAGGCCCGACGAGCCCCTGGGGAAGCGGCGAGACGGTCCGAATGGGCGCCGCAGCCACGATCTCACTGCCGCAGACGTCCCGTCCTGGCTGGCCGCGGTCTGGTCGTCGGGCTTTGGGGGGCGTTTGAATTTCCTATGCGCCAGGGCCTCGGGCAGCGTGGAAGTGCTGGTGCCGCAGGACCCTTCTGGCTTCAATCGGTCCTCGGTGAGCAGCCTGTACCTGCGGATGCGCGTGGACACGCTGGACCCGATTGCATTCCCCGTGCGGGGCACGCTGCTGACGGCGCAGTGGAACCGGGACACGCTGCAGGGCGTGGCCGCACAACCACCGCCGCAGTCGCAGTTGTCAGCGCCGCTGGCGCCGGGCGGTTTCTTGCGGCTCTCAGGCACCGCTCCGGAATCGATCAACGGCAGCACCGTGGTACTGGGCCGGGCCGTGCTCGCACGCCGCATCGGCAGCCTGCCCACGCCGTTTGGCAATGCCATCCGCGCGGGCTTCTCGGCCGAGTTGGGGAACGGCTTTGCCAGCGGCCAGGGCACGTTCTACCTGTTCCTTGGCCCGATCTGGTGACGCCGCAGCGGCAGCGGTGCAGCCATTGCCGGCCGCCGCAACGCCGTGAAGGCCTGGAATTCCCAGCAGCGAAAGCCCACCAGCAGCGTGTAGCCGTCTCGCGTTGCAGCGCTTTGGCGCAGGTCGCGTTGCTGCATGCGGGCCAATTCAGCCGCCAGCTGGCGGATCTTCTGCACCACCTCGATGGCCGATGACTGGGTCAGGCGCGTCGGTACGCACAGCACCGCTTCGCCGTCGTTGCCGAAATCGCCGCTGAAGTAGTCGGGCACGACGTGCTGGCGCAGGTAGCGCTGGGCGGGCCCGTCTGGCTGCCAGTGGAAAGCCAATGACACCTGCAGCCGGTAGCTGTTGTCGGGCCGCAGCACGATGACGCCCAGGCGGTCCAACTGCGCCAGGCAGCCGACGCACTCGGCTTCGGTGAGCGCGTAGGTTTCGACGATCTGCGCCAGGCTCCACTGCCCCAGGCAGCAGATGGCCACCAGCAGCAGCCGCGGCTCGGCCACCAGCAAGGACTCCAGTTCCAGCGGCAACACGTCGGGATGCGGCGTCTGGTCAGCCGCGTCGCGCAACACGTCCTCCATCGACAGGCCCGCGGCCTTGCAGATGTGCGCCAGGCGTGACAAGGACATGTCCTGCTGGCCGAACATCCGCTTGATGCTCGATTCGCTCATGCCGATGCGCTGCGCCAGATCGGCGTAGGTGACGCGCGCAGCACGCAGCCGAGCGCGCAGCACGTGGACAACAGTTTCTGGCGAACTCATGCCGCTGCATCTCCAATAAAGTACACCGTGACTGTACTTCCCGTCTCGAAAAAATCTACTTGGCATCGAAATGTGGCCCGATTGGCTGCGACCGCAGACACTGGCGCCCAGCCGTTGGGGCACCTGCCCCGCGGCCCGCAAGCCTCGGCAACCGGGGCGCAACGGACTTCAACGCAACGACACCACAACCACCATGACCCTGCATCGCTTCGCCTCCATCGGCATCCTGACCCCGCTGCTGCTGCTCGCATCTGCCCAGGCCCAAGCCGCGGCCGAATCCGACACCTACGTTGGCACCAACTTTGCCGCTGTGGTCGTCGTGCCCGACGATTCCACCGCCAACAACAACGGAACCACAGAGGGACGCGCCGGCCTGGGCCTGTTCGCAGGCGTCCGGCTGGGCACGCTGCCCCTGGGCGGCGGCATGCCCGTGTTCGGCGAAGTCGGCTACCAACAAATTGGCCGCCACACGGCCAACTACACCGTCGCCAACGGCTCCACAGACCTCACCGCGAGCGGCCACACGGCCTACGCCGCCGCCAAGGTGCACCTGTGGACACCCGGCAACTTCTCGCTGTACAGCAAGCTGGGTCTGGCCTACACGACGGTGAAGGCATCCACGCCTGCCGGGCAAACGGACATTCCGATCAGCGGCAGTCGTACGGGGCTGTTGCTCGGCCTGGGCGGGCAATACGACTTCGACAACCGGCTGAGCCTGCGCAGCGAACTCACGATTTACGACCAGACCTCGCCCAATTCGGGCGGCGCTGGCTTGAGCCTGGGCCTGGGCTATCGCTTCTGACAACCCAGGGTGCGGCCCATGGCTTGTCATTGGGCTTTACCTGTGAGCCCGGCTGAGGAGCCCGGTCCGACGAATCGGCATGGAGGTCTATGCTTGCGACCCCATGCCTCCTGTCGTCTTGTTCGCCCTCGTGCTGGCCCCCGCCGCCCTGCTGTTCGGGCTGGCGGTGTGCGTGGCCTTCCTGCTGGGGCGGCTTGAAGCCAGGCTGTGGGCCTGGTCCCGGGGCCTGCCGCAGGCGGCTGCGTGCGCCTGGCCGCGGAGAGCGCGATGAGTGGCCGGCACCATCACGACCATGCCCCGGCCGAGTTCAGCACCGCCTTTGCCATCGGCATTGCGAATATCGACGTGTGAGGTTGTAGGTTCCCGCAGGGCGCCAAAGTAAGTGCGACTCGCGCCAAAGTCATGCTACGGCCGCGACAGAGTTGAAGCGACTACGGAACTGCTGTAAACGCCGAGGGCTGGAAGCCGCCGCTCGCTTCCCGGAGGCGGCTGGCGGCTGACGACCCCTATGCATTTGGTCTCATCTTTGCGTAGGTCCTCGTCGCGGGGCCGTTGACGACCATGCTCGACCTGGCTTGCACGCCATCGATGGTCTGATCATCTAG
>CAILKA010000517.1 GCA_903834645.1 uncultured beta proteobacterium | reverse complement strand
GGACGCGCTGTACCGGCACCCCGCCGTGATGGCCTGCGCCGTGGTGGCCCGCCCCGACCCGAAGTGGGGCGAGACGCCGCTGGCCTACGTGGAGCTCAAGCCCGGTTCGCAGGTGGGCGCAGCCGAGCTGGTGGCGCACTGCAAGGGCCTGCTGGCGGGCTACAAGGTGCCGCGCGACATCCGCTTCGAGCCCATCCCGAAGACCAGCACCGGCAAG
Organism: uncultured beta proteobacterium; assembly: GCA_903834645.1. Taxonomy (GTDB): domain Bacteria; phylum Pseudomonadota; class Gammaproteobacteria; order Burkholderiales; family Burkholderiaceae_C; genus Rubrivivax. Next base: position 2,937 of record CAILKA010000517.1, on the reverse strand, counting down.
ATCCAGAAGTTCCAGCTGCGCGAGCGTGCGCGCAGCAGCGAGGCGATCGAGTGACCCCAGGGCGCCGGAAGGCCGGCGCGGCTAAGAGGAGATCCTGATGAACGAGACGGCGACCTTCCAACCGACCAGCGCGACGACCCTGGAGCCTGCGGCAGCTGCCCGCCCCGAGCCTGCCGAGCCGCTGGTGCGGCGGGAAGCCGACGGCAGCGGCGTGGTGCGTCTGACGATCAATCGCGGCGGCGCGTTCAACAGCCTGTCCGAAGGCGTGCTGGCTGCGCTGCAGGCCGAGCTCGATGCCGTGGCGGCTGACGAGTCGGCTCGAGTCGTGGTGCTGGGCGGTGCAGGCAAGGCCTTCTGTGCCGGCCACGATCTCAAGGAGATGCGCGCCGCACCCTCGCAGGACTACTACGAGCGGCTCTTCGCCCAGTGCGGCCGCATGATGATGACGATCCAGAAGCTGCCCATGCCCGTGATCGCGCGCGTGCACGGGATCGCCACGGCAGCCGGCTGCCAGCTCGTGGCGATGTGCGACCTGGCCGTGGCGGCGCAGGAGGCGCGCTTTGCCGTCAGCGGCGTCAACCTCGGGCTCTTCTGCTCGACGCCCAGCGTGGCCCTGAGCCGCAACGTGCCGCGAAAAGCTGCCTTCGAGATGCTCGTGACCGGGCGCTTCGTCGACGCCGCGGAGGCGCTCCGGCTGGGCCTGGTGAACCGGGTGGTGCCGGCCGAGCGGCTCGACGAGGAGGTGCAGGCGCTGGCCGACTCCATCGTCGCCAAGCCGCGTACGGCGCTGGCGCTGGGCAAGGCGCTCTTCTACCGGCAGCTCGAGACCGGCATCGAGGCCGCCTACGCCGATGCGGCCTGCACGATGGCCTGCAACATGATGGACGAGGCGGCGCTCGAGGGCGTGCAGGCCTTCATCGACAAGCGCCCGGCGGCCTGGTCACGCCACTGAAGCCAGGCTTGTACGGGCCCGGCCCCGTGCGCCGGGGCGGGCGAGTGGGCCGGCAGCCTGCGCAGCGCTTCGTCGGGGCGTATAGCTCTTTCGTCGCGCGCCAGAGGCCTTCCGTCGCATGGGGATGGTGTGCGCCCGCCGGGCGTCTACGATGTGCCCCATCGACCTCGCACCCCTGGAGCCACACACCATGTCCACCTCCGATGACCTGACCCGACTGGCTGACCTGCACCGCACCGGCGCACTGACCGACGCCGAGTTCGAGCGCGCCAAGGCCCGCGTGCTGGAAGAGGGTGCGGCCTCGCGCAGCGCCGTGCCGCTGGTGGATGCAGTCGGACGGCTGCGCCTCAGCCGTGCAGACCGCTGGGTCGGCGGGGTATGCGGGGGCCTGGCCCGGCTGACCGGCGTCCAGGCCTGGATCTGGCGGCTGCTGGCGGTGCTGCTGGCGCTGTGGGGCGGCAGCGGGATCGTCGCCTACGTGCTCCTGTGGATCTTCGTGCCCTCCGATCCGGCACCGGCATCCGGACCGGCGCGACTGCCCGGCTGAACCCCCGGCTGAACCCCCGGCTGAGCCCCCGGCTCAGACCTATCCCTTTGCGCCGAACCAGCACCCGACCGTAGGAGTCGGCACGCAGGTTCCGCGCGGCGGAGTCGAGGGTGGGCGCGGCGGCACGTAGTCGGGCCGGCACTGCGCGGGCTGGAGGTTGTCGAGGTACATGCGAACGTCCATCCCGTGGCCCTTGGCGGCCGGGTTGGGCGTGTAGGGCACCGTGCTGCGGCCGAAGCCCGAACGCCCGAGGTACTGCCGTTGGTGCGTGAGCGCGTCCAGGTGGAATTCCATCGGGACCCGCAGCGTCATCGGCACCCGGACCGTTCGGCGGTTCCACCGGTCGAAGACCTGGGTGAAGGGTACGGTGGGCCCTGCCACGATCCCGTTGTTCCACGAGAAGGTGTCTGCAGGCCGCGACCCCATGGAGGTGTCCACGTGCACGGTGGACTGCTGGATGCGTGCGTCGAGCGCCGCCGTGGGCCAACCGGTGCCGCGCGGCGCTGTCCTGGGCTGGCCGGCGGCACGGATGGCGACGGTGCCGCGGGGGTCGGTGGGGAAGTTGCCGCTGGGCCCGTAGCGGACATCCAGGTCCAGCCAGCGTTCGGCGTAGATGGTGCCGGTGGGGTCTGGGTCGTGCAGGCCGTCGATGCCGTAGTTCAGTTCGAGAACGAGGTCTCCGGTGCACACCGCCTTGCCCGGCGCGGGGGCCCAGGGTGGTGTGAATCGCAGCCACGCCTGGGTGGTCGTGCGGCCTTCCTCCAGGCGGGACTGCCCCATTGAGCCGCTGGCTTCGACCGAGGCTGCGCTGAAGTCGATTGCGCGGAAGCGCACCTCTCTCGGGCTGGAAGGCTGGAATCGCCTGCTGTCTTCATAGCGAAGGGAGCCGCCTGCGCTCGCCGCCGAGGGGCCCGAACCGCTGGACCACGGCGGAGTGTTCGATTGCTGCGTCCGGCAGTGCCAGTACGGCCGTCCGTCTCCGGGGTCCATGTTGCCGCCGGCCTTCTGAACTGCACAGATCTGCGAGTACCAGCCTACGGAGTCGGTCCTCACGCCCGAGCCCCAGAAAATCTCCCTGGGGTTGCTCGGGTCGGCGAAGAGCGACGCGTCGGTGTGAGACGCGCGCCCGTTCACGGCGGTCGCACCCTGGGCCGACCAAAGTAGTCCTTTCCTGGCATCCAGGATGCGGCCGGTGGTGGCGGCTCGGATGTCGGACTGCGACAGGGCGCTGGAGGCCATGACGGCAAGCAGTGCGGCGAGTGAGATGCAACGGGTTCGCATGGGTCTGTACTCCTGGTCATGCGTGGGAAGCAGGTTTGACTTGGATGCGTTGAAGTGTCCGACAATACTGTATCCATAAAGAGTCCCACATCCACTCGAACGAGGGGAGGCTTGAACGGATCCCTCACCCGAGGGGTGGCCGCGCCTGCAGCGCCCG
>CAILKA010000516.1 GCA_903834645.1 uncultured beta proteobacterium | reverse complement strand
TGCGGGGGTCTTCCATCATGTAGGTGATGAGCTTGCGCAGCAGCCCGTCGAACTCCTGGTCGATCTGGTCGTCCTGCTTGAGCACTTCCAGGGCCTGTGTCGTGTCCAGGCGGGCAAAGGCGTCGAGCGCCTTGCGCAGCTGCGCGGTGGCGAGGTCGGCCTCGAACTGCAGGTCGGCCAGGGGCAGGCGCAGTCGGCTCGAGACGCCATGGTCCACCAGGCGCTGCACGACGCGGGCAATGCGCGTGGCTTCGTCGCCCACGCGCTCGAGGTTGGCGATGGACTTGCTCACTGCGATGAGCAGCCGCAGGTCGCGCGCGGTGGGCTGGCGCCGGGCGATGATGGCCGAGAGGTCGCCGTCGATCTCGACCTCCATCCGGTTGACCCGCGCCTCCTGCTCCATCACCTGCTGCGCGGTCTCCCCACTCAGGTGCACCAGCGCGTAGATCGCCTGGCTGACCTGCGCCTCCACCATGCCGCCCATCTCGAGCACCTGGGCCGAAACCGAGGCCAGCTCGGCATCGAACTGGCTGGAAATGTGCTTGTCGTTCAAAGGTGCCTCCTGGCTCAGCCGAAGCGGCCGGTGATGTAGTCCTCGGTCTCGCGACGCTTGGGCTTCATGAAGATCTGCTTGGTCTCGCCATACTCGACCAGATCGCCCAGGTACATGTAGGCGGTGTAATCGCTGCAGCGCGCGGCCTGCTGCATGTTGTGCGTGACGATGGCAATCGTGTACTCGCTCTTGAGCTCGTGCACGAGCTCCTCGATCTTGCCTGTGGAGATCGGGTCGAGCGCGGAGGTGGGCTCGTCCAGCAGCAGCACCGCTGGCCGCACCGCCACGCTGCGCGCGATGCACAGCCGCTGCTGCTGGCCGCCCGAGAGCGACAGGCCGCTCTGGCGCAGCTTGTCCTTCACCTCGCCCCACAGAGCCGCCTTGGTCAGCGCCCACTCGACGCGGTCGTCCATCTCGCTGCGAGAGAGGTTGTCGTACAGGCGCACGCCAAAGGCGATGTTGTCGTAGATCGACATCGGGAACGGCGTGGGCTTCTGGAACACCATGCCCACGCGCGCGCGCAGCAGGTTCACGTCCTGCTTGGGGCCCAGGATGTTCTCGCCGTAAAGCCGTATCTCACCTTCGGCCCGCTGCCCGGGGTAGAGGCTGTACATGCGGTTGAAGGTGCGCAGCAGCGTGCTCTTGCCACATCCCGAGGGCCCGATGAAAGCCGTGACCTTGCGCTCCACCACATCCAGGGTGATGTTCTTCAAGCCCTGGAAGCTGCCGTAGTAGAAGTTCAGATCGCGAATCTCGAGCGCGTTCGTCGCAGCGGTGGCGGTGTCGTTCATCGAGTGGGGCCTTCTCTGGTTCGGTTCCGGGCGGGTCGGGTGTCGGCGAATGCGCAGGATCGTGGCGATGGCGGCAGGAGGCCGCCGTCAGGACGACACGCGCTCGCGGAAGAACACCCGCGCCACGATGTTGATGACGAGCACCGTGAGCGTGATCAGGAGCGCACCACCCCACGCCAGGCGTATCCAGTTCTCGTAGGGGCTCATCGCAAACTGGAAGATCACGACCGGCAGGTTGGCCATCGGACCTGTCATGTCGAGGCTGAAGAACTGGTTGTTCAGTGCGGTGAAGAGCAAG
>CAILKA010000515.1 GCA_903834645.1 uncultured beta proteobacterium | reverse complement strand
GCCAGCATCAGGGCACGGTCGCGCTCGACCCGGGCGAGTTCCCGCACCATGCGGTTGAAGCCCTGGTTGACCTCGCGCACCTCCTGCGTGACGGTGTCTTCGTCCAGGCACGAGTCGAGATCGCCTTCGCGGATGCGGCTGGCGGCAGAGGAGAGATCCTTCAGCGGACGGTTGATGAGCCGGGCCACCCCCACCGATCCCGCCAGCGTGGCGAGCAAGCCCAGGCCCACCCAGATCGCCAAGGTCGGGCCGCCCGGGCCGACACCCGTCGGGGCCGCCTGCAGCCAGTAGCGGTCGCGCTCCAGCGCGAAGTCCACCCACAGTCCGGGCTCGCCGTTGACGGCGCGTGCCACGGTCACGTCAGGGCCCAGCCTTGCCCGCAGCTCCGCCAGGACCCTGCTGCTGAAGCTGTTCTCCGCCAGCGGCTCCACGCGGTCCGCGGGCTCTCGCGGGCGCACCCGGGTAGGGGTACCCTGATCGAGCGACTTGAGCAGGGCCACCCGGTTGATGCCGTCGGTCTGGCGCAGGGAAGTGCGTGCCAGGTGCACAAGGCTCGCCAGCTGCCGGGCCTGCTGGACAGCACGGGGCTCGAGCTCGAGCGCCTGCAGCACGGCACCCCAGGCCAGCAGGCAGGCAGCCAGCAGCAGCGCGAGCAGCGAAAAGGTGCGCCAGAAAAGGCTCACGGCAGCGACAAGGCGGAAGGGGGCCGGAGGTCGATCATGCCTGACAACCCCCCAGGCCGCGCGCGCCTGTTGCGCCGGCGTGGGCAGCGTCCGCGCTGGAAGCGGTGGAGATCAGACCGCAGAGCCCTGGCCGTCGGGCACGAAGACATACCCGACGCCCCAGACCGTCTGGATGTAGCGAGGCTGGGTCGGGTCGGGCTCAATCAGCTTTCGCAGTCGCGACACCTGGACGTCGAGGCTGCGGTCATAGGGCTCGAAATCACGTCCACGGGCCAGTTGTGCGAGCTTGTCACGCGACATCGGCTGGCGCGGATGCCGCACCAGGGCCTTGAGCATCGAGAACTCGCCCGTCGTCAAGGGCACGGGCTCGCCGCTGCGCGACAGGCGTCGAGCCGCGAGATCGAACTCGAAGGGCCCGAACGTGACCGACGAGGGCTCGCGTGAAGGCGCGCCGGGGGCCTCCTGGGTCGGCCGACGACGCAGCACGGCGTGACTGCGGGCCAGCAGTTCACGCGGGTTGAAAGGCTTGGGCAGGTAGTCGTCGGCGCCGACCTCCAGGCCGACGATGCGGTCGACATCCTCGCCCTTGGCTGTCAGCATGATGACGGGCGTGGAATCGTTGGAGGCGCGGAGCCGGCGGCACACCGACAGGCCATCCTCGCCAGGCAGCATCAGGTCGAGCACGATCAGATCCACCGTTTCGCGCTGCATGACGCGGCCCATCGCCTTCGCATCCTCGGCGAGCAGCACCTCAAAGCCCTCCTGGCTCAGGTAACGGCGCAGCAGGTCGCGAATGCGCGCATCGTCATCCACGACGAGCAGACGGTCTGGGCGAGAGGAGGTCGAGTTCATGGGCGAGTTGCACCTGGTGGCGCCTGTTACATCCATTTTGCGCCTTGCTTGGCACCCG
>CAILKA010000514.1 GCA_903834645.1 uncultured beta proteobacterium | reverse complement strand
TTCTCGCCGTTGACCGAGGAGATCTGGATGATGCGGCCCCAGCCGCTCTCGATCATGCCCGGCACCACCTGCTTGGTGACGTTGAACATGCTGTTGAGGTTGGTGTCGATGACCGCCTTCCAGTCGTCCGGGCTCATCTTCAGGAACATGCGGTCACGCGTGATGCCGGCGTTGTTCACGAGCACGTCGATCTTGCCGTGCTCGGCAATCGCCTTCGTGAAGGCCTGGACGGTGGAGTCCCAGTCGGCCACGTTGCCCACGGAGGCGTAGAAGGTGTAGCCGAGGGCGCTCTGCTCGTCCATCCACTTGACGTAGTCGCGGCTCGGGCCGCAGCCGGCGATGACCTTGAAGCCGTCCTTGTGCAGGCGCTGGCAGATGGCGGTGCCGATGCCGCCCATGCCGCCGGTGACGTATGCGATCTTCTGTGCCATGGGAGTCTCCTTCCTGAGGGTGATGGGTGCGATGTGCGTGAGGATGCCGCGCGTTCAGGCCTTGGCCTGCACGTAGCGGCCGGGCGCGTCTTCGATTCGGCGGTGCCTGCGGCTGCCATAGGCCTTCGGGGCGGGCACCTTGCGCCCGGCGTGCGCGCCCAGCCAGGCCGCCCAGTCGGGCCACCAGCTGCCGGCCACCTCCTGGGCGCCGTCGAACCAGGCCTCAGCCTGAGCCGGAAGGCGCTCGTTCGTCCAGTAGTTGCGCTTGCCTGCAGCCGGTGGGTTGATGACCCCGGCGATGTGGCCCGATGCGCCGAGCACGAAGCGGCGCTTGCCCTTGAACAGGGGCACGCTGCGGTAGGCCGCCGTCCAAGGCACGATGTGATCCTCGCGCGAGGCGTAGATGTAGACCGGCGCCTGGATGGCACCGAGATCCACCTTCTCGCCGCACACCGTCAGGCCACCGGGGATCTTGAGCTCGTTTTGCAGGTACATGTGGCGCAGGTACCAGCAGTACATCGGGCCGGGCAGATTGGTGGAGTCGCCGTTCCAGTAGAGCAGGTCGAAGGGTGGGGGGGTCTCGCCTTTGAGGTAGTTGCCCACCACATAGTTCCACACCAGGTCGTTCGGGCGCAGGAAGCTGAAGGTGGTGGCGAGCTCCTGGCCACGCAGCAGGCCCGGGCCGCGGCTGGCCTGCTCGCTGATCGTCATCTCGCGCATACGCACCGAGGGCTCGTCGACGAAGATGTCGAGGATGCCGGTGTCCTGGAAGTCCAGCAGCGTCGTGAGCAGCGTCATCGAATGCGCGGGCTGCTCGCCGCGCGCCGCGAGCACCGCCAACGCCGTGGCCAGGATCGTGCCGCCCACGCAGAAGCCCAGCGTGTTGATCGTGCGTGCCCCGCTGATCTCGCGCACCACTTCGACGGCGCGGATCGCGCCCTGCTCGATGTAGTCGTCCCAGGTCCGGCCCTTCATCGACTCGTCCGGATTGCGCCAGCTCACCACGAAGACCCGGTGCCCCTGCTCCACCGTGTAGCGGATGACCGAGTTCGCAGGCTGCAGATCCAGGATGTAGTACTTGTTGATGCAAGGCGGCACGAAGAGCATCGGGCGCTCGTGCACCTGCCGCGTCAGGGGCTTGTACTCGAGCAGCTGGAAGTACTCGTTCTCGAAGACCACCGCGCCTTCGGTCGTGGCGATGTTGCGACCCAC
>CAILKA010000513.1 GCA_903834645.1 uncultured beta proteobacterium | reverse complement strand
GGGGGCTGCCCTTCGCGGGCATGCTGTTGTCCATCGCCATCCTGCCCCTGGCCACGCCCGGGCTGTGGCACCACCACTTCGGCAAGATCGCCGCCGGCTGGGCCGCGCTGCTGCTCGTGCCCTTCGCGCTCACCCAAGGGCTGCCCACCACGGGCGGCATGCTCGTGCACGTGCTGCTGGCCGAGTACATCCCCTTCATCATCCTGCTCACGGCCCTCTTCACGGTGGCCGGCGGCATCTACATCCGCGGCAACCTGCACGGCAGCCCGGGGCTGAACACCGCCATCATGGGCATCGGGGCGGTGCTGGCGAGCTTCATGGGCACCACGGGTGCGTCGATGCTGCTGATCCGCCCGCTGATCCGCGCCAACGACAACCGCAAGCACGTGGCGCACGTGGTCGTGTTCTTCATCTTCATCGTCAGCAACGCCGGCGGCTCGCTCACGCCGCTGGGGGACCCGCCGCTCTTCCTGGGCTTCCTCAAGGGCGTGGACTTCTTCTGGACCGTCAAGACGATCTTCCCCGAGACGCTCTTCCTCGTCGGCGCGCTGCTGGTGATCTTCTACGCGATCGATTCGTACTGGTACCGCAAGGAAGGCGTCCAGCGTGCCGACCCCACACCCGACGACCACACCTTCGGCATCGAGGGCGGCTGGAACTTCCTGCTGCTGCTGGCCGTGGCCGTCCTGGTGCTGATGAGCGGCACCTGGAAGCCGGGGATCGAATTCAAAGTGTTCGGCACGGAGGTGGGCCTGCCGCAACTGGTGCGCGACGGGGCGCTGATCGCCGTCACCTTGCTCTCGCTGGCCCTCACCCGGCGCCAGGTGCGCGAATCCAACCAGTTCTCGTGGGCGCCCATGCAGGAAGTGGCCAAGCTCTTCGTGGGCATCTTCGTCACGATGGTGCCGGTGCTGGCGATGCTCAAGGCGGGCGAGGCCGGGCCTTTCGCGGCCGTCACGCGTGCGGTCACGGGCGCGGACGGGCAGCCCGTCCCCTGGGCCTACTTCTGGTTCACCGGCGCGCTGAGCTCCTTCCTCGACAACGCCCCCACCTACCTCGTCTTCTTCAACCTGGCCGGCGGCGACCCGCAGGTGCTGATGACCACACTCGCCCCGACGCTGGCCGCCATCTCGGCCGGGGCTGTCTTCATGGGCGCCAACACCTACATCGGCAATGCGCCGAACTTCATGGTCAAGGCCATCGCCGAGGACCGCGGCATCCGCATGCCCAGCTTCTTCGGCTACATGGCCTGGTCGGGCGCGATCCTGATCCCCCTCTTCGTCGTGATGACCTTCATCTGGTTCCGCTAGTAGCCCGAGCCTGCCCATGCCCACCACCATCCGCCACGCCGACCTCGTCGAGACCGTCGCAGCTGCGCTGCAGTACATCAGCTACTACCACCCGGCCGACTACATCACGCACCTGGCACGTGCCTACGAGCTCGAGCAGAGCCCGGCGGCGAAGGACGCCATCGCGCAGATTCTCACCAACTCGCGCATGTGCGCCGAGGGCCACCGCCCCATCTGCCAGGACACGGGCATCGTCAACGTGTTCCTGAAGGTGGGGATGGACGTGCGCTTCGAGGGTTTCCCGGGCTCGGTCGAGGATGCCGTGAACGAGGGCGTGCGCCGCGGCTACCTGGATCCGGACAACAAGCTGCGCGCCTCCGTGCTGGCCGACCCGATCTTCGAGCGCCGGAACACGAAGGACAACACCCCCGCCGTGGTGCACGTGAGCCTGGTGCCGGGGTCC
>CAILKA010000512.1 GCA_903834645.1 uncultured beta proteobacterium | reverse complement strand
TGCAGGAGCCGGGCGAGCCGCTGCGCGCGGGCTGCATCTACGACAGCAACCGCACGAGCCTGGCTGCGGCCCTGCAGCGCCTGGGCATGGAGGTGCTCGACCTAGGCCTCGTGCGCGACGACCCCGATGCACTGCAGGCCACGCTGCAGCAGGCGCTGCACGAAGCCGATGCCGTGGTGACCAGCGGCGGCGTGAGCGCGGGCGACGCCGACTACACGCGCGAGGTGCTCGCGCGCATGGGCGAGGTCGCCTTCTGGAAGGTCGCCATGCGCCCGGGCCGGCCCTTCGCCTTCGGCGCGCTCGAGGCAGCAGGCCGGCGCGCCTGGCTCTTCGCGTTGCCGGGCAACCCGGTGGCCGCGCTCGTCACCTTCTACGCCTGCGCGCGCGAGGGCCTGCTGCGGCTGGCTGGTGCGGCACCCGAGCCGCTGCCCGTGCTGCAGGCGAGATGCGAGACAGCCATTCGCAAGCGCCCGGGGCGCACCGAGTTCCAGCGCGGCATCGTCGCCCCTGGCGCCGACGGCCTCTGGCAGGTCCGCCTCACGGGCTCGCAGGGTGCAGGCGTGCTGCGCAGCATGAGCGAGGCCAACTGCCTCGTGGTGCTGGGCCACGAACAGGGCCCGGTGGCGGCGGGCGAGCCGGTGGCCGTGTGGCTCTTCGACGGGCTGGTCTGAGGGAGTGGCAACCGGCACCTCGCCGAGCGCCACCGGTCAAGTTGCGGGGTCGGCCGCAATGGGCCCGTCCGCATCAAAGCGCTCGAACCCCGTGTAGCACAGGAAATGCCGGTTCAGCGCCCGGCCGAAGAGCGTCATGCCCAGCCGTTCGGCCATCTCGTGGCCCATGGCCGTGACGCCGTTGCGCGAGACGATGATCGGCACACCGATCTGCGCCGACTTCAGCACCATCTCGCTGGTAAGCCGCCCCGTGGTGTAGAAGACCTTGTCGTGCGCGCCCACGTCGTGCAGGGCCATCCAGCCGGCGATCGTGTCGATGGCGTTGTGGCGGCCCACGTCCTCCACGAACATCAGCAGCTCGTCCCCGCGAAAGAGTGCACAGCCATGCACCGAGCCCGCGCGCCGGTGGATGCTCTCCTGGTGGCGCATCGTCTCGAGCATGCGGTAGAGCGTGCCCTGCGACAGGCGCGCCTGCTCGGCCGGGGGCAGCCGCATCCCCTCGAGCCCGGCCATCACCTCGCCAAAGACCGTGCCCTGCCCGCAGCCGGTGGTGATCACTCGCCGCTCGGTGCGCGCGGGCAGGTCAGGCAGCCCGCCGCGCGTGCGCACCGCCGCCGCGTTCACCTCCCAGTCCACCGTCACCGACTCCAGCGCAGACAGGTCGGACACCAGGCGCTGGTTGAGCAGGTAGCCCAGGACCAGGAGCTCGGGCAGTTGCCCGAGCGTCATCAGCGTGACGAGCTCGCGCTTGTCCACGTAAAGAGTCAGCGGCCGCTCCACCGGCACCTCGATGGTGCGGCGCTGGCCGTGCTCGTCCACCGTGGTGATCTCGCGCAGCAGCGCGCCGCGCGCCTGGGTGAGGGTGGGCTTCACAGCCCCCGCCACAGCACCACCGCGAGCGCGCATACGAGCAGCGTGCAACCCGCGGCCACGAGGTCGTCGAACAGGATGCCGAAGCCGTGCCGCGCGGTCACCGCCTCGCCCGGGCGCGGCTTGAAGAGCCGGTCGGCCCATGCCACGGGCTGGGGCTTGACCGCATCGAAGAAACGGAAGAGCGCAAACGCAGCCGCCTGTGCCCACGCGCCCACCGGCATCAGCACCCACAGCACGATCCAGAAGGCCACGACCTCATCCCAGACGATCGCGCCCGGGTCGCCCTGGCCGAGCTCGCGCGCGGTGCGGGTGCAGGCCCACTGCCCGAGCGCCCAGGCCGCCACGATCAGCAGTGCCCATCCGGCGTCGCCGAGCCAGGGGGCGAGCACGAGGAAGGACACCCATGCCCACAGCGTGCCCACCGTGCCGGGCGCCCAGGGCGACAGGCCGCAGCCGAAGCCCAGCGCGATGGCCCGTGCCGGGTGGCGCAGCATCCAGCGGGCGGTCGGGCGTGGGACAGGCGTGGTCATCGGCGGATTGTGCCGGGCCAGCGCCTGCGCACGCGACAATGCGCCAGCCGCCCGCCAACGGGCACCCGAGCCGAGTTGACCCCCGTGCACACCTCCCCCTCCCCTGGCACCGTCACCGGGCTCGTGCTCGCGGGCGGGCGCGGCAGCCGCATGGGCGGGGTGGACAAGGGCCTGCAGCCGCTGGCCGGCCAGCCCTTGGTGCAGCACGCGCTGCAGCGTCTCGAGCCACAGGTCCAGGCGCTGATGGTCAATGCCAACCGCCACCTGGAGGAATACGCCCGAATGGGCGTTCCCGTGTGGCCCGACGCGTGGCCCGATCACCCCGGGCCGCTGGCGGGCATGGCAGTCGGGTTGGCGCACTGCGAGACGCCATGGCTGGCCACCGTGCCGTGCGACGCCCCGGGCTTTCCCACGGATCTGGTCGAGCGGCTGCTCAGCGCAGCGCTCGAGCAGCGCGCCGAGCTGGCGATGGCCGCCACCGTCGAGGCCGACGGGCGGCTGCAGCCGCAGCCGGTGTTCTGCCTGCTGGGCGTGCAGCTGCGGGGCAGCCTGGAGAACTTCCTGCGCAGCGGCCAGCGCAAGATCGACCGCTGGACGGCACAGCACCGCTGCGCCACGGTGATCTTCGAGCGTGCGGACGATTTCCGCAACCTCAACACGCTCGAGGAGCTGGAACGCCTGGGCCGACTCGCGCCAGGCCCAGGCTCGGGCCCCAAGGCGGGCTGAGTCCCGCGCCCGGCCTTCAGCGCCGGTCGAAGCGGTCGAGGTTCATCACCTTCGTCCAGGCAGCAGCGAAGTCGCGTACGAACTTGCCGCCGTTGTCGTCTTGCGCGTAGACCTCGGCCAGCGCGCGCAGCTGCGAGTTCGAGCCGAAGACGAGGTCCACGCGCGAGGCTGTCCACTTCGGTGCACCGGTCTGGCGGTCGCGCCCCTCGAAGGCGTTGTCTCCCACAGGGGTCCAGGCCGTTTCCATGTCGAGCAGGTGGACGAAGAAGTCGTTCGTCAGCTGCCCCGGGCGCTGCGTCAGCACACCCTGCTTCGAGCCGCCCACATTCGCGCCGAGCACACGCAGGCCGCCCACCAGCACCGTCATCTCAGGTGCCGAGAGCGTGAGGAG
>CAILKA010000511.1 GCA_903834645.1 uncultured beta proteobacterium | reverse complement strand
GGCTCGCCCAAGGCGTTCCACAAGGCTCTTGCGGCGGCATTGACCCTGCTCAAGGCAGGTGGCAGCGCACACGTGGCGGTGTGGCTGGCGGGGGCGCCGGCACAGCCGGACCACGCCGAGGCACTCGCCCAGGCCTGCGCGGAAGCGGCTTACCTGTACCGCCACACCAAGCCCAGCGCGCCGCCCGCGCCGCGCCTGGCCCGCGCCAGCCTGCTCGTGCCCGAGGCCGCTGCAGCCGCGGTGGCCGCCGCCCTGGCACAGGGCGCACACGTGGCCGCCGGCGTCACGCTTGCGCGCGAGCTGGCGAATCGCCCGGCCAACCACTGCACGCCCAGCTTCCTGGCCGACGAGGCCAAGCGCCTCGGGCGCCAGCACGGCTGCAAGGTGCAGGTGCTGGGCCGCGCGCAGATCGAGAAGCTCGGGATGGGCTCCTTCCTGTCTGTTGCGCAGGGCTCGGACGAACCGATGAAATTCATCGTCATCGAGTACAGCGGTGCGCCGCGCCGCCAGGCGCCGGTGGTGCTCGTGGGCAAGGGCATCACGTTCGACACCGGCGGCATCTCGCTCAAGACTGCGGGCGAGATGGACGAGATGAAGTTCGACATGGGGGGCGCGGCCAGCGTGCTCGGCACGATGCGCGCCGTGGCGGGAATGCGTGCCCGCGTGAATCTCGTCGGTCTGATCGCGGCGTGCGAGAACATGCCCGGTGGGCGGGCCGTCAAGCCGGGGGATGTGGTCACGAGCCTGTCGGGCCAGACGATCGAGATCCTCAACACGGACGCCGAGGGGCGGCTCATCCTGTGTGACGTGCTCACCTATGCGGAGCGCTACAAGCCCGCTGCGGTGGTGGACATCGCCACCCTCACGGGTGCCTGCGTCATTGCACTGGGGCACCTGCGCAGCGGCCTGTTCAGCCCCGACGATGCACTGGCGGCCGAGCTTCAGCAAGCGGGGGAGCGCGCGCTCGATCCATGCTGGCGCATGCCGCTGGACGACGAGTACGAGGAGGCGCTCAAGAGCCATTTCGCCGACGTCGCGAACGTGGGCGGGCGCCCCGGCGGCTCGATCACAGCGGCCATGTTCCTCAAGCGATTTGCGCGCAAGTTCCCGTGGGCGCACCTCGACATCGCCGGCACGGCCTGGAAGAGCGGCGCTGCCAAGGGCGGCACCGGCCGGCCCGTGGCGCTGCTGAGCCGCTTCGTGCGCGATCGCGCGGCCGGCACGGGCGCCTGAGGCGGACCGTGCAGCAGCAGGGCACACCTTGCAAGTCGATTTCCACTCCGGCGTGACCGACAAGGTCGGCCACGCCTGCCGGCTGCTGCGAAAGGCCGTCCGCCAGGGTGCCCGCGTGCAGGTCTGCGGCGAGCCGGCCGAACTTGACGCGCTCGACCAGGCCCTGTGGACTTTCGACCCACACGACTTCATCCCTCACCTGCGCTGGCGCGACCACGAGGCCCCGGCGCCTGGGCTGCATCGCACCCCGGTGTGGCTGGTAGCGAGCGGCCAGCCCTGGCCGACCGGCCTGCCTCGGCCTGCGGTGCTCGTCAATCTGGGGCCTCAGGCGCCACAGGCACAAGACCTCTCGCCACCGGTGGCCCGCGTCGTCGAGATCGTCGGTCACGATCCGGGCGAGGTGGAGGCGGGTCGCCGCCGCTGGCGCCACTACGCCCAGAGCGGCCTGGAGCCCACCCATCACAAGTTCGGCCGGGAGGAAACTTGAGCGACCTGTTGGTCTCCCCGGTCACCGTTCCGGGCGCGCTGCCCGTGCTGACCGAGGAACTCGAGGCCGCTACGGCCATCCCGGCGGCGGCATCGGTGCCGGCGCCATCGTCAACGCCGGAGCCGGCCCTGCCCTTGCCGACACCTGCCGCAGCAGTGACCCCGGCGGATACCGCAGCGGCGCCCCCGATGGAGACGCCACTGGATGCGCACGCCATCGAGGAAGAGGTTCTGGCCGAACTCGCCCAGCGCATCGACCTGATGTTCGAATACCGGCTGCGCGAGGCACTCGCGCCCACGCTGGCGCGAGCCGCAGATCTCCTCATTCGGGAGGCCCGTGAGGAG
>CAILKA010000510.1 GCA_903834645.1 uncultured beta proteobacterium | reverse complement strand
GTCGCGCCGTCGTGGTGAGCCCCGCTTCGTCGGCGGCCCCATGATCGACTACGCACTGCCGGCGCTCTTTGCGGTGCTTGTCTGGTGGGCAGGCACGGGGATCGTGCTGTTGCTGGACCGGCTGCCACGCGCCAGTGCGGCCGTCACCTTCACGCTTGCCACGATGCTAGCGGCGGGTGCGCTGGCCTGCATCGGCCAGACCGCGCACGACCCGGGCGTGCCGGCAGCCTACGGTGGCTTTGCCTGCGCGATGGTGCTGTGGGGCTGGCATGAACTCGCCTTCCTGTCGGGGTGGGTCACGGGCCCGCGCCGCCAGATCGGCACGCCCGGCGCGCGAGGGTGGCGCAGGCTTTCGGAAGCGGTGCAGGTGCTCCTGTGGCACGAACTGGCGCTGCTGGTGACGCTCGTGGCCCTGTGGCTGTGGATCGGGGGCCGTGCCAATCCGGTCGCTGCCTGGACCTTCACCCTGCTGTATGCCATGCGGGTGTCGGCCAAGCTGAACCTGTATCTCGGGGTGCGCAACCTGTCGCTCGACTTCCTGCCCGAGCGCCTGGGATACCTGGGCAGCTACTTCCGCCGGCGCCGCTTCAACGCGCTGATGCCCTGGTCCCTCCTGCTGGGCGGGCTGGCCATGTTGTGGATCCTGGGCGACGTGGGGCTGGCGCAACCAGGGGCGCGGGCTGCGCGCCTGCTGCTGGCCTCGACCCTGGCGCTGGCACTGGTCGAGCACCTGATGATGGTCCTGCCCCTGCAGCCTTCGCTGCTGTGGCGCTGGGCCCTCAAGCGCGAAGCGGTGGCGGCGCGCTGAAGCGTTGCGCCCGAACGGTACCGGACAAAGGCTGCACACGATGAATGTCGATACCTATCCCCACGGAGGCGGGCCGGTGGTCTCCGGGCGCGGGGGCACGGCCATCGTGATCGGAAGCGGGTTTGGCGGGCTGGCTGCCGCGATCCGGCTGAGCGTGCGCGGCTGGCGCGTGCAGGTGCTCGAGCGGCTGCCGGTGCCGGGCGGCCGCGCCCGCGTGCATGAGCAGGATGGATTCCGCTTCGATGCCGGGCCCACGATCATCACCGTGCCGCACTTCTTCGAGCAGCTGTGGCAGCTCGCGGGGCGGCGACTGGCCGATGACGTCACGCTGGCAGCGCTCGACCCGTACTACCGGATCCGCTTCGACGATGGCCGTCACTTCGACTACAACGGTGATCCCGAGCACATGCGAGCCGAAGTGGCGCGCTTCAACCCGGATGACCTTCCGGGGTATGAGCGACTCGTCGCAGAGTCCGATGTGGCCTACCGGGAGGGCTTCGAGAAGCTCGGCACGGTGGCCTTCGACCACCTCGGGCACCTGCTTGCGGCCCTGCCCAACATGGTGCGCATGCGCGCGTGGCGCACGATCTGGCAGCTCACCTGCCAGCACCTGCGCGACCCGGCCCTGCGCCAGGTCTTCAGTTTTCATCCGCTGCTCATCGGCGGCAACCCGCTGAAGGTGACCTCCTCCTACAGCCTCATCCACAGCCTGGAGCGGCAGTTCGGCGTGCACTGGGCAATGGGCGGCACGGGAGCGCTCGTGCAAGCCATGGTGAAGCTGCTGGCCGACCGGCGCGTGCCTGTGCGTTGCGACGCCGACGTGCGGCGCATCCTGGTGGAGGACGGCCGTGCCACTGGGGTGGAACTCGCCGGCGGCGAGCGGCTGGCGGCCGACATCGTCGTGAGCAACGCCGACACGGCCTGGACCTACCGCCACCTGCTGCCCGGCGTGAAGCGTCGCGTCTGGACCGACCGCAAGCTCGACCGGGCACGCTACTCGATGGGCCTGTTTGTCTGGTATTTCGGCTGCGACCGGCGCTGGGACGACGTGCCGCACCACCAGATCCTGCTCGGGCCGCGCTACGAGGGGCTGCTCAACGACATGTTCCTGCGCCACCACCTCGCAGACGACTTCAGCCTCTACCTGCATCGCCCGAGCGCAACCGATCCTTCGGTAGCCCCAGCCGGCTGCGATGCCTTTTATGTGCTCTCGCCGGTTCCGCACCTGGACAGCGGCATCGACTGGTCGCGCGAGGCCGAGCCTTATCGCCGCAAGCTCGAGGCTTGGCTCGAACGCACCATGCTGCCCGGGCTGTCGCGCCACATCGTGAGCTCGCGCGTGACCACGCCGCAGCACTTCCAGGACGACCTGCTCTCCTACAAGGGTGCGGGCTTCGGGATGGAGCCCAGGCTGCTGCAAAGTGCGTGGTTCCGGCCGCACAACCGCAGCGAGGACGTACAGGGCCTGTATCTGGTGGGCGCCGGCACGCATCCGGGCGCGGGCGTGCCAGGGGTGTTGATGTCGGCACAGGCGCTCGAGACGGTGCTGCCGCCCGTGCCGGAGGTGTCTCGGGTGGCGAGCTACGGTACCGAGGCGGAAGCAGCCTGGGGATGGCGGTGAAGGCCATGGGTGCACGCTCCGACGCTCCCGAACTGCAGGCCTGCCGTGCGCTGATGCAAGGCGGCTCGAAGTCGTTCTTCACCGCTTCGCTGCTGCTGCCCGCCCGTGTCAGGGCGCCGGCCACGGGGCTGTACGCCTTTTGTCGCGTAGCCGACGACCTGATCGACGGCAGCGCCGAGCCGCAGCGCGCGATCGACGAGTTGCGCGAGCGGGTGGAGGCGATCTTCGCGGGGCGTCCGGGTCCTGAGCTGGCTGACCGGGCGCTGGCCAGCGTGGTGCACACGCACGGGCTGCCGCGGGTGCCCGTGGATGCGTTGCTCGAAGGCTTTGCGTGGGACGTGCAGGGCCGCAGCTACGAGACGATCGAGGACGTGCACGCCTACGGCGCGCGTGTGGCCGGCACGGTGGGTGTGCTGATGGCCATGCTCATGGAAACGCGGGACCGTGCGGCCCTGGCACGTGCCGCCGAGCTCGGCGTGGCCATGCAGCTCACCAACATCGCGCGCGATGTGGGCGAGGATGCCCGGCTGGGCCGGCTGTACCTGCCCGCGGCGTGGATGCGCGAGGCGGGCCTGGATCCCGATGCGTGGCTGGCCAAGCCCGCCTTCGGCCAGGCGCTGGCCTCGGTGGTGGCACGCCTGATCGGAGAGGCCGAACGGCTCTACGCGCGCGCCGAGTGCGGCGTATCCGCGCTTCCGCGCGACTGCCGTCCCGGCATTCAGGCGGCGCGGCTGGTCTATGGTGAGATCGGCCAGGCGCTCGTAGCTTCCGGACTGGACTCGGTCGGCCGCCGGACCGTGGTGCGCCGCTCACGGCAGCTGCAGCTTGTCGGGCGTGCGCTGCTGGCGTGCGTGGTGCCACCAGGCCACCCGATGACGGCAGGGGGTTCGGTCGAGCCGCTGCAGGCGGTGCGCTTCCTGGTGGATTCAGCCGGGCCGGCCGAGCTGCCTGCGCGTACCTTCTACCAGCGCACGGTTCGGGTGCTGGAGCTCTTCGAGCGTGTCGAAATGCGACAACGCGGATCGAGCTGACCCTGCGGCACAGGAGGGGCGGATGGGAACGACACGAAACCGGCCGGGCGCACGCGCGCTGCTGGCCGTGCTGTACGTGATGGCCGGCGTGTTCGGTCTGGGCGCGGGTTTTGGCTTTGGCCTTCAGGCCGGCGGCGGCTACGTGCTCGCGTGCCTCGCCGGCCTGTGCTTTGGCGTCTTTTGCACGCTCATGCTGGACGCACTCGTTGACCGAATGCCGGCCCGGCGCGTGCGCTGAGCCCCGCCCGGGGCGCTTGCCTCAGCCCCTGCGCTTGGCGTCGTACTTCTTGTTGCTGCGCGCAAACTGCTTGAAGAGCCACAGGGCAAAGACGATCACCCACAGCAGGAACAGGATCTGATAGACCTTCATGAGTCACTCCACGGCTTTGGAAGGTTGGAGGGCCGGCCATGCCGCCGGCGCCAGACAGTCGCCCGAAGACAAGGTGCGCAGGGCCACGACCGTGGCCAGCAGCAGGGCGAATTCAACGATGTAGACGGCAGCATAGCCGGTGGCCGGCGTGGCGAGCGCCGGACCGAAGTATCCCTGAGCGGCCAGTGCGCCCATCACGTCGCGTCCGATGCCGCCCACTGCCACCGCCAGGCCGGCTGACGTCGCCTGCACGGCGCCCCATGCGCCGAGCGCCAGGCCGACCTGGTCGGGCGCAGCCAGCCTCATTGTCATCGTGAGGGTGCCATGGGCAAAGATTCCGCCTCCCAGGCCCACGAGCACCACGCCCGTGGCGAAGAGCCAGGTGGACTGGGTGCTGGCGGCCACGACGATGGCGACGAAGGCGGGCAGGCCGAGCGCAGCGCCGGTGAGTGACAGGCTCGCGGCGTCTGCTGCCCCACGACCGAGCACTCGCGAGGCTGTACCGAAGCCCAGCAGGCCCCCCAGCGCCATCAGTGCGGTGAGCCAGGTTGTCTGGCCCACCGTCATGCCGAGCACCTGACCGCCGTAGGGCTCGAGCAGGACGTCCTGCATCGCAAACCCCATCGTGCCCAGGGCGACGGCGGCCAGCCGGCGCCTGACTGCCTCATGGCGCACGTAGGCGCGCCAGGCCAGCAGGAATTCGGGCTCTGCGGGAGTGCTCGCACGGACCGCACGGCTTGTGGGCCGGCGCGGCTCCTGCTTCCACATCGCCACCGTGTTGAGCACGATGGTGGCCAGCGCGCAGGCCTGGATCACCTGCACCAGGCGCCCGGGCGTGAAGTCCGAGAGGAACCAGCCGAAGACAAACGCGCTTCCCATCGTGCCGGCCAGCAGCATCACGTACATCAGGCCCACGACCTTGGGGTGCGAGGCGCGGGGTGCCAGATCGGTGGCCAGGGCCAGGCCGGCCGTCTGCGTGGTGTGCAGGCCGGCACCGACCAGCAGGAACGCGACGCCTGCTCCGGCCTGGCCGACCCAGGTCGGCCATTGGGCTGAATCGCCTTTGCCCGCGAGCACGAGCAGCGTGAAAGGCATGAGTGCCAG
Source organism: uncultured beta proteobacterium (assembly GCA_903834645.1). GTDB lineage: Bacteria > Pseudomonadota > Gammaproteobacteria > Burkholderiales > Burkholderiaceae_C > Rubrivivax. The sequence continues at coordinate 2,086 of CAILKA010000510.1, read as the reverse complement.
GCCGCCGAACTGGAGCAGCGTACCCATCCACATGAAGGGCACACGGCGCCAGCCGAGTGCGGAGCGGTGGTGGTCAGAGCGAAAGCCGATGAGCGCGCGCGCCGGTGCCCACAGCACCGGAAGCGACACCATCACGGCCACGAGCCCGGCGGGCACGCCGAGCTCGACGATCATCACGCGGTTGAGGGCGCCCACGAGGAGTGCGAGCGCCATCCCCACGGCAACCTGGAACAGCGACAGGCGCAGCAGCCGCGGCAGCGGCAGCTCGGGGCTGGCCGCGTCTGCGAAAGGCAGGAAGCGCGGGCCGAGCGAGGCCCAGCGGGCCACGAGTTGGCGGCTGAGGCTGCTCATCGAAAGTCGGCGCGCGTGGATGCAACAGGCGGTGGATCAGGACCTCATCGGACCGGAAGCGGATTTGCCTGGAGGAGGAATTGGGGGTCGGGAGCGAGAAGACACCGGCCCGGGCGGCGTGAAGCTTGCCCGGAACCGGCGTGACCAGAGCGGGCCGCGTAAGCGCGGCCCGGTCCTATTTCTTGGGTGCAGCCGGTGCCGCATCGGCCGGAGCGGCAGCCACGACGGCTGGCGGGCCGTTCAGGAACCGCTTGACCCAGGTGGTGTTCGTGAGCAGGGCCACGTGCACCGCGAACGATCCCACGGCAACGGCGCCGAGGAAGAGGGGAATGCCGACCGTGGGCTTCACGACCAGCCAGAGCTTTCCGTAGATCATGTTTGGGTCTCCTTCCTGTTCACTTCAGCCACGGTGAGTAGATGTACGCGAACAGATGCGCCAGAGCCGCGATGAATCCGAAGATCTGCGTGCCCTGGATCAGGTGTCGATGAATTTCTTCCGATTGTTCCTCGGTGAGGCCGGTGGGCCACACCTTGTCGGAACCCGAGTCACTGTCTGCCATGGATCCTCCTGGTGGGAGCTGGAAAAGCGTGCGCAACCAGCACGTGGGTACGGTCGACAAAGACCCTGCCGACGAGGTGTAATGTGACCGTTACGTCTACAGGTGTCAATCCAAAAGTACAGTGCTTACCCTGATCCGTGGCTTCCATGTCGCCTCCTAGCCGCGCCTGGGCATCCGCCACGGCAGCATGGCCTGCACCATCGGAGAGGCGAAACGCCGTGCGTCCAGCGTCTCGTGCATGGCCTGGACCGGCTCGCCGCACAGCTGGCCTTGCACCACGTCGCGCGCATAGAAGGGGGTGTCTTCGAGCGTGCGCAGCAGCCGCGGACCGCCGCTGCCCGCAACCGGTGCCGCACGTACGTGTCGCGTGATGCCCCACCGCGTGGACGGCAGCTGCACACGCGCGGGCAACTCCACGGCCGCATCCGCGCCCGTGGGGAAGAAGCGCCGCCCGATCAGACGGTCGGCACGGCCGCGCGACTGGCGCACGTCATAGGCCACGACGCAGCTGCCATCGGGGAGCGTGGCACGCATCCAGTCCCACGTCGTGAAGGGCTCGCTGATCGGCTCGTCGCCTTCGTTGCTGTCCACGTATCCGTGACCATTCCAGCTGAGCCCGGGCGCATCGAGCCGGACCTGGACCCTGGCGCACGGGGCGATCGGGCCCCAGCGGTGGCGGCCCTCGTCGTCCAGCGTGGCCACGAAGCGGCTGAGCGCGCCCAGCTCCACGCGCACCGTGCCGCGCACGCGCCGGGGCAGCGGGTTGGCGACCTCGTCAATCTCGATCTCCAGGGCCTGGCCCGTCCAGCGCAGCGCGCTCGGCCCGATGCGGAAGTGGGTGCTGCCGCGCTCCACGTGACGCGCCCCGCGCTCGGTCATCGTCCAGCGCGAGGCGCCTGGCGAGTACAGGCACACGTTGAGTGCGCAATGCTCCTCCGCACGCGCGCGGCCGGCGCGCCAGGCGCGACGGTAGTAGGGCGAGAAGACGCTGCCGACGAAGGCGATCAGCGTCAGCGCGTGGCGGCCGTCGTCGCTGAGGGCATCGATGTACCACCAGAGATACGCACCCGGCTCGACCGGCGCGTCGAATCGAGGCGAGCCATCAGCGTGGCGGCCGCGAGCCGACCCGACATCGCTGCCATCGGCACGCCCGGCCCCGGATGCACGCTGCCCCC
>CAILKA010000509.1 GCA_903834645.1 uncultured beta proteobacterium | reverse complement strand
GTGCTGCTGATCGAGCAGAACCTGGGCGTGGCCATCGGGGTGGCCGACCGCATCGGCGTGATGGTCAACGGACGTATCGCGCAGGAGTTGCCCGCGTCGCAGTTGGCGGCCGACCGCGAGCTGCAGGAGCGGCTGCTGGGCGTGCGTGCCAGCGCCGAGCAGGATGAGGAGGAGCCAGCCTCGGCGAGCCGCGAGCCGGCGGACGTCGAGGCCCCGGTGCAGGTGCTGACGGTTCGCCGGGCGCACGGTGAAGGCCTGCCGAGCCTGGACGCGATTGCGCCTCGGGCCGATGCAGGCTTCAACCGGTGGACGGCAGCAGGGGCGACGGTGCCGGCAGCACGCCCCGTTGCCTCGGCCTTCGAGAACACCCCCGATGCCGCCGCCGGCCCGCTGCCGGCAGCCTCTGCGGCGGCGCCCAGCGCCCCGCGATCGGCCTCCGTCTTCGACTTCCCCGTCTCGGCCACCAGCGGCCGCGCCGCCTACGTGGCGGGCACCTTCGACACGAAGGGGCGCGAACTCTTCTACATCCGACAGTGCCTGGAGCGCCTGGGCCTGCGCGTGGTGACGGTGGACCTCTCCACGAGCGGGCGTACCTCCACGGCCAGCGTGCACCCGCGCGAGGTGGCGCGCCACCATCCCCAGGGCGAGGCGGCCGTCTTCAGTGGCGCTCGCGGCGGCGCGGTGGCGGCGATGGCGCTGGCCGTCGAGCGCTTCGTGCTCACGCGGCGTGACCTGGGCGGGCTGATTTCCGCCGGCGGCTCCGGCGGCACGACGCTGGCCACCGCAGCCATGCGTGCGCTCCCGGTGGGTGTGCCCAAGGTCATGGTCTCGACGATGGCCAGCGGCGACACGCGGCCTTACGTGGGGCCCAGCGACATCATGATGCTGTACTCGGTGACCGATGTGCAGGGCATCAACCGCATCAGCGAGCGCGTGCTGGCCAACGCCGCGCACGCGCTGGCCGGGATGGTCACGCACCCGCCGCTGGCCTCGCAGGCGACCAAGCCGGCCATCGGGCTGACCATGTTCGGCGTGACCACGCCTTGCGTCCAGGCCGTCACGAAGCAACTCGAGCCCGACTACGACTGCCTGGTCTTCCACGCCACGGGCGTGGGCGGGCAGTCGATGGAAAAGCTCGCCGACTCGGGTCTGCTTTCCGGCGTGATCGATGTGTCGACCACCGAGATTGCCGACGAGATCGCCGGGGGCACCCTCTCGGCCGGGCCGACTCGGCTGGACGTGTTCGCGCGCCACGAGATCCCGTGGGTGGGATCGTGCGGGGCGCTGGACATGGCGAACTTCGGCCCCTGGGACTCGGTGCCCGAGCGCTACCGCGGCCGGCGCCTGTACCGGCACAACCCCACGGTCACGCTGATGCGCACCACGGCCGAGGAGTGCCGCGCGATCGGCGAGTTCCTGGTGGCCAAGATCAACGCCATGCGCGGGCCGGTGCGTTTCCTGATTCCCGAGGGCGGCGTCTCGGCCATCGACCGCCCCGGCCAACCCTTCCACGACCCCGAGGCGGACCGCGTGCTCTTCGACACCATCGAGCGCGGCTTTCGCAGCGGGGTCGACCGCCAGCTGCGGCGTGTGCCGCATCACCTCAACGACGAGGCCTTCGCGCGTGCGCTGGTGGCCGCCTGGGGCGAGGTCTCGCGCCCCGCGGTGGCCCGCCGCGCCTGAGGCCCACCACACCCACAGGGAGCACCCCCTCGATGGCACGCATCCCCCGCCGCGAAATCCTCAAGCGCCTGCGCGCCAAGCTGGCGCGAGGCGAGCCCATCATTGGCGGCGGCGCCGGCACGGGCCTGTCGGCCAAGTGCGAGGAGGCCGGCGGCATCGACCTGATCGTGATCTACAACTCCGGGCGCTACCGCATGGCCGGGCGCGGTTCGCTGGCGGGGCTGCTCGCCTACGGCAACGCCAACGAGATCGTGTGCGACATGGCGCGCGAGGTGCTGCCGGTGGTGCGGCACACGCCGGTGCTCGCCGGTGTCAACGGCACCGACCCCTTCATGATCCCGGACGCCTTTCTGCGCAGGCTGATCGACCTGGGCTTCTCGGGGGTGCAGAACTTCCCCACCGTCGGCCTGATCGACGGCACCTTCCGCGCCAACCTGGAAGAGACCGGGATGGGCTACGGCCTGGAGGTCGAGATGATCGCGCAGGCGTCCGAACTGGACCTGCTGACCACGCCCTACGTCTTCACCGAGGACGAGGCGCGCGCGATGACGAAGGCAGGGGCGGACATCGTCGTGTGCCACATGGGCCTGACCACCGGCGGCGCGATCGGTGCGCACACGGCGCTGAAGCTGGCCGACTGCGTCGAGCCCATCAACCGCTTCGCGGCTGCTGCGCGCAAGGTGCGACGCGACGTGCTCGTGCTGTGCCACGGCGGGCCCATCGCCACGCCCGAGGACGCGCGCTTCATCCTCGACCACTGCCCGGGCTGCGACGGCTTCTACGGTGCGAGCTCGATGGAGCGGTTGCCCACCGAGACCGCACTGACCGACACCACCCGGCAGTTCACCCGCATCCGGCGCGCCGCGACCGCCCGATCGAAGAGCAACAGGAGAGCCCCATGACAGGCGCTGAATTCGGCAGTTTCATCCTCGGCCTGATCGTCGTCGCGATCGTCGTCGCGATCGCGGTGTGGCTGCTGCACTGGCTGTACCTGCGCAGTTCCAAGGAGCGCGCCTTCGTGCGCACGGGCCTGGGCGGGCAGAAGGTGGTGCTTGACGGCGGGGCCTTCGTGCTGCCGATCGTGCACGACGTGATCCCGGTGAACATGAACACGCTGCGCCTGGAGGTCAGCCGCGGGCGCGACAAGGCCCTGATCACGAAGGACCGCATGCGCGTGGACGTGATCGCGGAGTTCTACGTGCGGGTGGCGGCGCAGGCCGAGGCGGTGGCTGCAGCGGCGCAGACGCTGGGCCTGCGCACGATGGAGCCCGAGCAGCTCAAGGAGCTGGTGGAGGGCAAGTTCATTGATGCGCTGCGCACGGCGGCAGCCGAGATGACGATGGAGGAGCTGCACGAGAAGCGCGGCACCTACGTGCGCCGGGTGCGCGAGGCGGTGGCGGAGGACCTCACGAAGAACGGCCTGGAGCTCGAGGCGGCCTCCCTCACGCAGCTTGACCAGACCTCGATGGAGTTCTTCAACCCGAGCAACGCCTTCGATGCCGAGGGCCTGACGCGCCTGACCGAACAGATCGAGCGGCGCAAGAAGCAGCGCAACGATGTCGAGCAGGACACGCTGATCGCGATCCGCAACAAGAACCTCGAGGCCGAGAAGCTGTCGCTGGGCATCGACCTGGAAAGCGAGAGTGCCCGCCTGGCACAGCAGCGCGAGGTGGAGATGGCTCGCGCGCGCCAGCGCGCCGAGGTGGCGGCCGAGCGGGCGCAGCGCGAGCAGGACGCCGAGGGTGCGCAGATCACGGCGCGCCAGGCCATCGAGGCCGCGCGTATCCGCAGCGAGCAGAGCCTGGAGCAGGAGCGCATCCGCAAGGAGCGCGAGATCCAGGCCGCGGAGATCGAGCGCCGGCGTGCGCTGGAACTGGCCGAACAGCAGCGCGCCATTGCCGTGGCGCGCGAGAGCAAGGCCCAGAGCGAGGCCCAGACCGAGGCCGAGACGGCGCGCGCGCAGGCCGTAGCCGCCGAGGAGCGCGTCTTCACCGCGCGCGAGGTCGAGACGGCCGAGCGCAAGCGTGCCATCGACATCATCGCCGCACGCCAGGAAACCGAGCGCGAGGCGCTGCGCCTGACGGCCGCGGCTGCAGCCGAGAAGGAGGCGAGCGTGGACCGCGGCGCGGCCATCCGCGCCCAGGCCGAGGCCGATGCCGACGCCGACCGCATCCGCGCCATGGCGCAGCGCGTGCGCGCCGAGATCGAGGCCGAGGCCACGCGGTTGATGAACGAGGCGCAGAACGTGCTCTCGCCCGAGGCGCGCGCTTCGGCGCTGCGGCTGCGCCTGGTGGAGAAGGCCGAGGCCATCATCCGCGAGTCGGTCAAGCCGATGGAGCGCATCGAAGGCATCAAGATCCTGCATGTGGACGGCCTGGGCGGCTCGGGCGGTGGTGGCGGGGAAGGCTCGCCGGGGGGCTTTGCCGACAGCGTGGTGAACTCGGCGCTGCGCTTCCGCGCCCAGGCCCCGATCGTCGACCAGCTGCTGCGTGAGATCGGCCTGGAGGCCGGCGACATCCAGCGTCTGGCCGCGGGTGCTGCGGGCGGCGCGGCCGCGATGCCGCCTGCGGCCGCACAGCCGCCTCGCGAGTGAGGCGCGTCTTCATCGGAGCCCGAGCGTGATCCGCATCTACGTCTCCAGCATCATCGACGCCAGCGCCGACTCGGTGTGGGCGCGCATCCGCGACTTCAACGGGTTGCCGCAGTGGCACCCGGCGATTGCCGACAGCCGCATCGAGAACCAGCAGCCCGCCGACCGCGTGGGCTGCGTGCGCCACTTCCACACCCGCGACGGCGGCACGATCCGCGAGCGGCTGCTGGCGCTGTCGGACTACGACTACAGCTGCACCTACGAGATCCTGGAGAGCCCCATGGGCGTGGACAACTACGTGGCCACGCTCAAGCTCACGCCGGTGACCGATGGCGACCGGTGCTTTGCCGAGTGGAGCGCGGAGTTCGACTGCGCCGAGGGGCGCGAGCAGGAGCTCTCCACCCTCATCGGCCAGGGCGTGTTCCAGGGCGGCTTCGACGCGCTCAAGCGTCACTTCGGCCGCCGCTGAAGGCCACAGCCGGCGCACGCGCGTGCTGCAGCGAGTCGTCCGCTCCACCGTCATCGACGCCCCGATCGAGCGGGTGTGGGCGGTGCTGCGCGACTTCAACAGCCACGACGCCTGGCATGACGTCGTGGACAAGAGCCGCATCGAGGGCGCACGGGCCTCCTCGCAGGTGGGCTGCGTGCGCGCCTTCACGCTGAAGGACGGCAACTTCATCCGCGAGCAGCTGCTCACGCTCGATGACCGTGAGCACCGCAGCACCTACTGCATCGTCGAGGCCACGGTGCCGCTGCAGCGCTACGTGGCCAGCGTCACGCTCAAGCCCGTCACGGACGGCAATCGCACCTTCTGGCATTGGGAGTCCACCTTCGCCACCCCGCCCGGGCAGGAGCGGGAGCTGCGCGAGATGGTGGCCAAGGGTGTCTACGAGGCGGGCTTTGCGAACCTGCGGCGCCACCTGCAGCTCGGGGCCGATCTGCGCACGCGCGGACAGGCCCCCATGCCCACGGCGCTGCCCGTGCCTTGCCGGCGCGTGGAGGTGGCAGCATACGGGGCGCCCGATGCGCTGGTGGTGTGCGATGCACAGGCCAACGCGCCCGGGCCGGGCGAGGTGCGTATCCGCCAGCGCTTCGTGGGTGTGAACTTCATCGACACCTACCTGCGCCGGGGATGGATCCCGCCGATGCTGCCGCTGCCCGGCACACCCGGCATGGAGGCTTCGGGGACGGTGATGGATGTGGGAGAGGGCGTCAGCGGGTTGATGTCCGGCGACCGCGTGGCCTACATGGGCCCTGTCGCTGGTGCCTACGCCACCGTGCGCACCGTGCCGCAGGACTGGGTGGTGAGGTTGCCCGCCGCGGTGGAGGACGACGTGGCCGCGGCGCTTCTGCTCAAGGGCGTGACGGCCGACTACCTGCTGCGTGACCTGGGCCGCGTGCAGCCCGGCGCGCGCTGGCTCGTGCACGCCGCCGCGGGCGGCGTGGGGCTGCTGCTGTGCGGCTGGGCACGCCGGCTCGGGGCGCGCGTGGTGGGAACCGTCTCGAGCGAGGAGAAGGCGCGCTTGGCGCGCGAGCACGGCTGCGAGCACGTGATCGTGACCCGGGATTACCGG
>CAILKA010000508.1 GCA_903834645.1 uncultured beta proteobacterium | reverse complement strand
TCATGGGCATTCCCCGGTGATGCCGGACCGGCCCCTCGTGCTCGGGCAGGCCAGGACTCAGTACTGGGTCTCGGGCAGTCGCACCGTGAGCCCGTCCAGGGCCGATTGCAGCACGATCTGGCAGCTCAGTCGACTCTCCGGGCGCCGGGGGGAGGCCGTCATCTCGAGCATCGAGGCCTCGTCGTGCGTGAGCTCGCCAACCCGGCCGGCCCAATCGGGCTCGACATAGACGTGGCAGGTGGCGCAGGTCAGGAGGCCGCCGCAATCGGCAACGATGGACGACACACCGGCGTCGGTGGCCACACGCATCAGCGTCTGGCCCGGTTCGGCGCTCAGGCTCTGGCGCGAGCCGTCGGGGTGGATCAGGTGGACGGTCAGGGGCATGGGCAAAGGTCGATGCGCGGTCGAATCCGCAAGGGTACCAGCCCGCCGCCGCCCGACTGGAACCGTGGGGCTGCCATGCACCTGCGCGCCTCCGTACAGGCTGCGCGAGGCCAATGGAGCCCGCGGGGACCCTTTGCGGCGCCAGACTACGCAGGCATCATGAGTGCCATGACACTGCGCATCTCCTTCCTGGGCGCGGCCGACACCGTCACCGGCTCGCGCCACCTCGTGGACTGGGGCGGCACGCGGGTGTTGCTCGACTGCGGCATGTTCCAGGGCTACAAGACCTTCCGCGAACGCAACTGGGCACCGGTGCCCACCGAGCTGCATGGGCTGGACGCCGTGGTGCTCAGCCACGCGCACCTCGATCACTGCGGCTGGCTGCCGGTGCTGGCGCGCAGCGCCTTCCGCGGGCCGATCTATGCCACGCCCGCCACGGTCGACCTGGCGCGCGTGCTGCTGCTCGATGCGGCGCACCTGCAGGAAGAAGACGCGCGGCGCGCCAACCGCTACGGCTACTCGCGCCACGAGAAGGCCCTGCCCCTGTACACCCGCGCCGACGCCGAGCGCGTCATCGCGCGCATGGTGCCGCTGCGGCCGGGCGAGAGCCTGAAGGTCGGCGAGCTGCAGGTGCAGCTCACCCCGGTGGGCCACCTGCTGGGCGCCTGCGCGATCACGCTTGCGCGTGGGCGCGAGGTGCTCGGCTACTCGGGAGACGTGGGGCGCAGCGACGACCTCATGATGCCCGCGCCGGTCAAGCTCACGCGGGCCGACGTGCTGCTGTGCGAAGCCACCTACGGCAACCGCTGGCATGCGCCGGAGGACGCCCCGGGGCGGCTGGCCGAGCTGGTCACGCAGGCGGCTGCGCGCGGCGGCTCGGTGCTGCTGCCGAGCTTTGCGGTCGGGCGGGCGCAGGCGCTGCTGCTCGTGCTGCAGCGGCTGCGGCGGGAGGGCCGTATTCCGGGCACGCTGCCCATCTTCCTGGACAGCCCCATGGCCATCGAGGCCACCGCGCTCTACGGCCGCCACCGCGATCTGCTGCGCGTGCCGCGCGAGGAGATCGCCGGGTTGCTCGAGGGCGTGCACGTGGTGGCCGGGGCACCGGAGTCGGTGCGCCTGGCGCGCCACCGCTACCCGTGCGTGATCATCTCGGCCAGCGGCATGGCCACCGGAGGGCGCGTGCTGCACCACCTCAAGGCGATGGCGCCCGACCCCCGGCACGAAATCGTCTTCGCCGGCTTCCAGGTGGGCGGCAGCCGCGGCTCGGCGCTCGTGGCCGGCGCCACCGAGGTCAAGATCCACGGCGAGTACGTGCCGGTGCGCGCGCGCGTGAGCCACCTCGAGGGCTTCTCCGGGCATGCCGACAGCGACGGCCTCATGGCCTGGATGCGGGGCATCCGCCGCGCGCCGCGCCAGACCTGGGTGGTGCATGGCGACCCGCAGGCCAGCGATGCGCTGCGGGTGCGCATCCAGGACGAGCTGGGCTGGAAGGTGGCCGTGCCGGCGCACGGGGCGACGCTGGAGGCCTGACCGGTCGGGCGCACAGCCGCGGCGTGCCGCAGCCGGGCTGCAACGCCAGTCAGCCGTTGGCCGGAACCTTCCGGGTCGACTTCTTGCCCACCTTCTTCGCCTGCTTGGCGACCCTCTTCTTGTCGGCCTTCTTGGCCATCTTCTTCTCGCCCGCCGCGGGCGCGGGGGCCGGAGCCGGGGCGGGCGCCGGTGCGGGAGCGGGAGCCGTGGGCTGGGACCAGCCCAACGTCGACAGGCCAGACAGGGCCAGCAGCGCAGCCAGCGTGATCCGTCTCCTCATGGGGGCCCCCTTGCCTGTCTCTAGCGAAACACACCCTCGCGCAGCCACTTCGTGGCCACCCACTTCTCCCCCGCCAGCACCGGTGCGCCGCCATGCAGGGTACGCGTGGACGGGTGCGGCCGCTCGTAGCTGAAGAACACCGCGCTGCCGCGCACCGGTGCCACCTCCAGGCCTGCATCCGGGAAGGTGGTGGAGCCGCCGCGCGCGGGCGTATTGAGGTACATCACGAGCGTGCCCACCCGCTGGCCGCCGCGCTCCAGGATGCGCGGGGTGCCTGACTTCTCGGGGTCGAAGTAGTCGTAGTGGGGCTCGTAGCGGGCACCGGGCCGGTAGCGCAGGATCTGCAGCCCCTCCCCGTACTCCACCGGCCAGTTCAGCAGCGCCGCGATGCGCCGCTCGATCCGTGCGATCAACGGGTGCTCGCCGCGTTCGAAGAACATGCCGTCGCTGGTGCGCGCGGCGTTGACCTCGCTGCCCCCGGTCGCGGTGTCCACCGTCTCGGAGCGCTCCAGGCGCGGCCGGGACAGCGCCATCAGCTCGTCGCACTCCGCAGCCGTGAGCAGGTTGCCGAAGACGACGACCCGCGGGTGCTTGAGCGCCATCACCACGTCCACCGGATGCCCGTCGGCCTCGATCACCGTGGCGCCCTCGCCCACCGAGGGCTCGGGCACGGCCGCGGCCGGGGCCAGTTGCAACTGGCGGACCTCCTCCAGGCGACCGCGCAGCGTCTGCTCCAGCGCCTCCACGGCGACATCCTCGTGCCAGCCGCTGGCCACCATCGCCTGCACCACCTCCTCGGGCTGGCAGCCGGCCTCGGCCTGCGCCACGATCCAGCGGCGCAGTTCGGGGGTGATGGTCTGGACGGCCGGTTGCATGGCGTGATTCTGCGGCAAGCGCAGGGGCCCGGTGAAGACCTACTGCGGCGCCACGCGGCGGCGAAACACGAGCCGATCCGGGGCGCTGGCCGCGCGGTCGAGCGCGTAGCCCTCCGCGTCGAAGCCCTCCAGGTCGGCCGGCTTGCGGGCACGGTGCGTGATGGCCCAGCGGCACATGAGCCCGCGCGCGCGCTTGGCGAAGAAGCTGATCACCTTGTAGCGGTCGCCCTTCCAGTCCTCGAACTGGCAGTCCACGACGCGGGCCCGCAGAGCTGGGCGCAGGGCCACTTTCGAGTACTCCTGCGAGGCCAGGTTGATGACCACCGGTGCGCGCTCGCCCGCCTGGCGCTCGTTGAGGTGGGCGGCCACCGCGTCGCCCCAGAAGGCGTAGAGGTCGCGGCCGCGGGCGTTGGTCAATGCCGTGCCCATCTCCAGCCGGTAGGGCTGCAGGCGGTCCAGCGCGCGCAGCGCACCGTACAGGCCCGACAGGATCACCACGTGATCCTGCGCCCAGGCCAGATCGGCCGCCTTCAGCGTGTTCGCGTCCAGCCCCTCGTAGACATCGCCGGCGAAGGCCAGCACGGCAGGCTTGCTGTGGGCCGGCGTCGCCTCGGGCTGCCAGGCGGCGTAGCGCGCCACGTTCAGCGCGGCCAGCGCATCGGAGAGTTCCATCAGGGCGGCGACTTCGACCGGCTTCTTGCGCCGCAGCACCGCGATCAGCTCGGCGGCCTGCGAGGTGAAGAGCGGGTCGGTGGCCTTGCGGGCGATCGCCGCAGGCACCCGGGTGTCGTAGTCGAGCGTCTTGGCGGGAGACAGCAGGAAGAGCATGGGCGGGGTGGGGCGGAGGGGGTGGAAGCGGGGGAACGCGTCGGATTGTGGCGTTTGCGGGGCTTTCGCGCAGGCCGCGGGGCACCCACCGCCGGCGCGTCTGGTGCCTGCGGCCGGCAGCCCTGGGCGCGCCCCTTCAGCGGAAATCGCGGCTGCGCCCGGCCAGCCCCTGCAGCAGCGTGCTGTGGTCCAGCAGCCGCCTGGCCACCAGGTGGCGCACCTCGCCTTCGCGCTGCCACACGCCGAAGACGGTGAGCAGCCGGCTGCCCAGCAGCTCGCGGCGCTGCGTGCGCGCGAGGTCGGGCCAGACGATGACGTTGACGCTGCCCGTGTCGTCTTCCAGCGTCACGAAGACCACGCCCTTGGCCGTCTCGGGGCGCTGGCGATGCGTGACCAGGCCGCTGGCGCGGGCGAGCTGGCCGGGGCGGGCCTGCTTCAGCACCGCGGCCGTCTGCACGCGCCAGGCCTGGAGCTGCCCGCGCAGCAGCGCCAGCGGGTGCGTGCCCAGCGTCAGGCCCATGGCACGGTAGTCGGCCAGCGTCTCCTCCACCACGGCTGGCGCGGCCAGCTCGGCCGCCTCCTCGTGCGTGCGGGTGCTGCGCAGCAGCGCGCTGGCACGCGTATCCACGCCCGCCACGGCCCAGGCCGCCTCGTGGCGGTGCCCGGCCAGCCCCGTGAGCGCACCGGCCTGGGCCAGCAGGCGCAGCGCCTGCGCGTCCAGCGCGGCGCGGCGCGCCAGGTCTTCCACGCCATCGAAGGGCCGTGCGGCCACGATGCGCCGCGCAGCCGCCTCGGGCAGCCCGGCGACGCGGTTCAGGCCCAGGCGCACCGGGTGCAGGCCGGGCGGGGCGGGGTCGGCCTCCTCGGGGGCCGGCGCAGCGGATGCGCCGGGTGCCTCGAGCGCGGTCTCCCAGCCGCTGCGGTGCACGTCCACCGGCCGCACCTGCACGCCGTGCTCGCGCGCGTCACGCACGAGCTGCGCCGGGGCGTAGAAGCCCAACGGCTGGCTGTCGAGCAGCGCCGCGAGGAAGGCGTCGGGGTGGTGGCACTTCAGCCACGCGCTGGCGTAGACGAGCAGCGCAAAGCTCGCCGCGTGGCTCTCCGGGAAGCCGTACTCGCCAAAGCCCTCGATCTGGCGAAAGATCGCCTCGGCGTAGTCGCGCGCGTAGCCCTTCTCCACCATGCGGCCCACGAGCCGCTCGTGGAAGGGCCCCAGGCCCCCGCGGCGCTTCCACGCCGCCATCGCGCGGCGCAGCTGGTCGGCCTCGCCGGGCGTGAAGTCGGCCGCGAGGATCGCGAGCTGCATCACCTGCTCCTGGAAGATCGGCACGCCCAGCGTGCGCGCGAGCGCCTGGCGCACCTCCTGGCTCGGGTAGGTGACGGGCTCCTGCCCGCTGCGCCGGCGCAGGTAGGGGTGCACCATGCCGCCCTGGATCGGGCCCGGGCGCACGATCGCGACCTCGATCACGAGGTCGTAGAAGGTGCGCGGCTGCAGGCGCGGCAGCTTGCTCATCTGGGCGCGGCTTTCCCCCGGGAACACGCCCACGCTGTCGCCGCGCGAGAGCATCGCGTACACCACAGGATCCTCGGCCGGGATGTCCTGCATGCGCAGGGCAGGCGTGCCGAGCTTGTGCCCGACGGCCTGCAGCGCCCGG
>CAILKA010000507.1 GCA_903834645.1 uncultured beta proteobacterium | reverse complement strand
TGGCGGGCGTGGGCGAGATCGTGATGGTGGTGCCCACGCCCGTGTGCGGCAGCGTGGCCACGGGCGGCAGCGGCCAGGCCGCTTCCGGGGCGGTGGGCGAGCGCAACGACCTCGTGCTGGCCGCCGCCTCGCTGGCCGGCGTGACCCGCGCCTTCACCATTGGCGGCGCCCAGGCGGTGGCGGCACTGGCCTACGGCACTGCGGTGATCCCGCGTGTGGACAAGATCACCGGCCCGGGCAACGCCTACGTGGCCAGCGCCAAGCGCCGCGTCTTCGGCCAGGTGGGCATCGACATGATCGCCGGGCCCAGCGAGATTCTGGTGCTCGCCGACGGCACGACGCCGGCCGACTGGGTGGCGATGGACCTCTTCAGCCAGGCCGAGCACGACGAACTTGCACAGAGCATCCTGTTGTGCCCGGATCCCGCCTACCTCGACGAAGTGGCCCGAGCCATCGAGCGGCTGCTGCCCGAGATGCCCCGGCGCGACGTCATCCGTGCCTCGCTCGAGGGCCGCGGCGCCCTGATCCGCACGCGCTCGATGCAGGAGGCCTGCGCCCTGAGCAACCGCATCGCACCCGAGCACCTGGAGATCAGCTCGCGCGACCCGCACCGTTGGGAGCCGCTGCTCAGGCACGCCGGCGCCATCTTCCTTGGGGCCTACACGAGCGAGAGCCTGGGCGACTACTGCGCAGGCCCGAACCACGTGCTGCCCACCTCGGGCACCGCGCGCTTCTCCTCGCCCCTGGGCATCTACGATTTCCAGAAGCGCTCCAGCCTGATCGAGGTGAGCGCAGCCGGTGCTGCGGCGCTCGGCCCGGTGGCCGCCGAGCTGGCCTACGGGGAAGGCTTGCAGGCGCATGCGCGTGCGGCCGAGTTGCGGCTGGCAGGCATGCCCGTGCAGGCCGCAGACGCTGCGGCCCCGGCTGCCTCCGCAGACCGTGACGCGCGGCTGCGGGCGTGCATAGCCGGCACGTTGCGCCAGGACGTGCAGTCGATGCACGCCTACGCGATCCAGCCGAGCGCGGGCTACGTGAAGCTCGACGCCATGGAGAACCCCTTCACGCTGGCGCCGGAGCTGCAGCGCGAACTGGGCGAGCGGCTCGGCCGCGTGGCGATCAATCGCTACCCCGGTGCGGGCGGGGCGGCGCTCGTGCAGGCGCTCGCGCGCCACGTCGAGCTTGCCGAAGGCTGCGCGCTGACGCTGGGCAACGGCTCGGACGAGCTCATCGACATGCTGTCAGTGGCCTGCATGAAGCCCGGCGCCACCGTGCTCGCGCCACTGCCGGGCTTCGTGATGTACGAGATGAGCGCACGGCTGCGCGGGCTCCCCTTCGTTGGCGTGCCGCTGCGGCCCGACTTCGCGCTCGACGCCGATGCGATGGTGGCCGCCATCGAGCGCCATCGCCCGGCGCTCACCTACCTCGCCTACCCGAACAACCCCACGGCCAATCTCTTCGACGACGCGGCCATCGACCGTGTCGTGGCGGCCGTGGGCGCGCAGCACGGCCTGGTGGTGATGGACGAGGCCTACCAACCCTTTTCCTCGCGCACCTGGATGGGCAGGATGGCGGCGCACCCGCATGTGCTCGTGTTGCGCACGCTCTCCAAGTTCGGGCTGGCCGGCGTGCGCCTGGGCTACCTGTGCGGCGCGCAAGCGCTGATCCGGGAGATCGACAAGGTGCGCCCGCCCTACAACGTGGGCTCGCTCAATGCCGAGGCGGCGCTCTTCGCGCTCGAGCACGCGGACGAGTACGCGCGCCAGGCTGCCGTGCTGCGCGGGGAGCGCGAGCGCCTGCAGGAGGCGCTGCGCGAGATGCCAGGCCTGACCGCCTTCCCGAGCGAGGCCAACATGGTCCTCGTGCGCGTGCCCGATTCGGCCCGTGCCTTCGAGGGGCTCAAGGCGCGGGGCATCCTCGTCAAGCATATCGCCGGGCTGCACCCGCTGCTGGCCAACTGCCTGCGGCTGACGGTGGGCGCGCCCGAGGAGAACGACCGCCTGCTCGCAGCGCTGAAGGAGAGCCTGTAGATGAACCGCACCGCAGATGTCCGGCGTGACACGAAGGAGACGCGCATCCGCGTGCGGCTCGACCTGGACGGCACCGGCCAGGCCAAGCTCGCTACCGGCATCGGCTTCTTCGACCACATGCTCGACCAGATTGCCCGCCACGGCCTCATCGACCTGGAGATCGAGGCGCAGGGCGACCTGCACATCGACGGCCACCACACGGTGGAGGATGTAGGCATCACGCTGGGCATGGCGGTGGCGCAGGCCGTGGGCGACAAGCGCGGCCTCACGCGCTACGGCCACGCCTACGTGCCGCTGGACGAAGCCCTTTCGCGTGTGGTGATCGACTTCTCGGGCCGGCCCGGGCTGCACATGGACGTGCCCTTCAAGAGCGGCATGGTGGGTGGCTTCGACACGCAGCTTGCCTACGAGTTCTTCCAGGGATTTGCCAACCACGCGCTCGTGACGCTGCACATCGACAACCTGCGCGGCGAAAACGCGCACCACCAGTGCGAGACGGTGTTCAAGGCCTTTGCGCGTGCGCTGCGCATGGCGCTGGCGCTGGATCCGCGTGCGCCAGGCGTCATCCCCTCCACCAAGGGCGCGCTGTAGCCGCGCGCCCGGCAGCTGCCCCGGAATCACCCGTCCATGGCTCGAACTGTCGCGGTCGTCGACTACGGCATGGGCAACCTGCGCTCGGTGTCGCAGGCGGTGGCGCACGCCTGCCGTGACGAGGACTGGCGTGTCGTCGTCACCGCCCACCCCGAGGAGGTGTGGGAAGCCGAGCGCGTGGTGCTGCCCGGGCAGGGCGCAATGCGCGACTGCATGCGCGCGCTCGACGATCGCGGACTGCGTCAGGCCGTGCTGCACGCGGCGGCCCACAAGCCGCTCTTTGGCGTGTGCATCGGCATGCAGATGCTGCTCGACCACAGCGAGGAGCAGGACACGCCTGGCCTCGGGCTGATCCCGGGCCGAGTCGTGCGCTTTCGCCTGGAGGGCCGGCTGCAAAGCGACGGCAGCCGCTACAAGGTGCCGCAGATGGGCTGGAACCAGGTGTTTCGCCCGGTCGGCCCCGGGGCCGACCATCCGCTGTGGGAAGGGATACCCGATGGCGCGTGGTACTACTTCGTGCACAGCTACCACGCCGTGCCGTCTGACCGGCACCACACCGCCGCCGAGGCGGATTACGGTGGGCGCTTTACCTGCGCCGTGACGCGGGATAACATTTTCGCCACACAATTTCACCCAGAGAAGAGTGCTGAGCACGGCCTGGCCCTGTACCGCAACTTCCTGCGCTGGACCCCATGAGCTCTGCGCGCGTGCCCCGTGCCTCGTGCCGCGCGACCCAGGGCAGCGGGTCGCCCCCATTCTCCACTTCGCTCTGATCGAGCCATGCTGCTGATTCCGGCCATCGACCTGAAGGACGGCAAGTGCGTGCGCCTGCAACAAGGCGACATGAATGCGTCCACCACCTTTGGCGACGACCCCGCTGCGATGGCGCGGCGCTGGCTCGACGCCGGCGCCCGCCGGCTGCACCTGGTGGACCTCAACGGCGCCTTTGCAGGCAAGCCCGTCAACGAGGCAGCGGTGCGTGCCATCCTGCGCGAAGTGGGTGACCAGGTCCCGGTGCAGCTCGGAGGAGGCATCCGCGACCTCGACACCATCGAGCGCTACCTCGACGACGGCATCAGCACCATCATCATCGGCACCGCGGCGGTGAAGAACCCGGGCTTCCTGAAGGATGCCTGCAGCGCCTTCGGCGGCCACGTGATGGTCGGGCTCGACGCGAAGGACGGCAAGGTGGCCACCGATGGCTGGAGCAAGCTCACCGGCCACCTCGTGGCCGACCTTGCGCGCAGGTTCCAGGACTATGGCGTCGAAGGCGTGATCTACACCGACATCGGTCGCGACGGCATGCTCACCGGGCTCAACATCGACGCCACGGTGCGGCTGGCGCAGTCGCTCACCATTCCCGTGATCGCCTCGGGCGGGCTCGCCGGCCTGGCCGATATCGAGCGGCTGTGCGAGATCGAGGGCGAGGGTGTGAGCGGCGTGATCTGCGGCCGCGCCATCTATACCGGCGAGCTCGACTTCACCGCCGCACAGGCACGCGCCGACGAGCTCGCGCCCTGACACCCACCCTCGTGCTGGCCAAGCGCATCATCCCCTGCCTGGACGTGACCGGCGGCCGCGTCGTCAAGGGCGTGAACTTCGTCGAGCTGCGCGATGCGGGCGATCCGGTGGAGATCGCCGCCCGCTACAACGAGCAAGGCGCCGATGAGCTCACCTTCCTGGACATCACCGCCACCAGCGACGAGCGCGACCTGATCCTGCCGATCATCGAGGCCGTGGCCTCGCAGGTCTTCATCCCGCTCACCGTGGGCGGTGGCGTGCGTACCGTCGACGACGTGCGCCGGCTGCTCAACGCCGGAGCCGACAAGGTCAGCTTCAACTCGGCGGCCGTGGCGCAGCCCCAGGTGATCGCCGAGGCAGCCGAGCGCTACGGGTCGCAGTGCATCGTCGTGGCCATCGATGCGAAGCGGCGCCCAGGCGCATCAGGTGCCCCCGGCGCCCCCGCGAGCTGGGAGGTCTACACCCACGGCGGGCGGCGTGCCACGGGGCTCGACGCCGTGCAGTGGGCACGGCGCATGGCCGAGCTCGGCGCGGGCGAGATCCTGCTCACCAGCATGGACCGGGATGGCACGAAGTCGGGCTTCGACCTGCCGCTCACGCGCGCCGTGAGCGATGCCGTGCCGGTGCCCGTGATTGCCTCGGGCGGCGTGGGCGCGCTCGAACACCTCAGTGACGGCATCCGCATCGGCGGAGCCGATGCGGTGCTGGCGGCGAGCATCTTCCACTACGGCGAATTCACGGTCGCACAGGCCAAGCGGCAGCTGGCGCGCGACGGTCTGTGCGTGCGCCTGTGAGCAGCCCGGCCCGCGCTCCGCACGAGGTGCGCATCATGGGCGGACAGTGGCGGCGCAGCCGCCTGCCCGTGGCCGACCGGCCGGGCCTGCGGCCCACGCCCTCGCGCGTGCGCGAGACGCTCTTCAACTGGCTCGGGCAGCAGCTGCCCGGCTGGCAGTGCCTGGATGCCTTCGGTGGCAGCGGTGCGCTGGGCTTCGAGGCCGCCTCGCGCGGCGCGGCGCGCGTGCTCATCGTCGAGCGCGATGCGGCGCTCGCGGCGTCGCTGCGTGCTTCGCGCGAGCGGCTGCATGCCCAGGCGGTGCAGGTGCTCTGCGCAGATGGCCTGGCGGTGCTGCGCGCGCAGCCGGTGGCGAGCCTGGATCTCGTCTTCCTCGATCCGCCATTTGGCGCGGGCCTGCTGGCTGCTGCCCTCGAGGCGTCGGTGCAGGCGCTGCGTCCGGGCGGCTTCGTGCACGCCGAGTCGCCGAAGCCGCTGACGGACCTGCCGGCCGGGCTTGTGGCCTGGCGCCAGGGGCGCGCCGGGCAGGTGCATCACGCATTGCTGCGCCGCAGCGAGGAAGAGGAGCCGGCGGCGCAGGGCGGCTACACTGCCGCTCGCATGGCGGGGGAGTAGGCCCGCACGAGGACCGACGATGACCGCCAACTCCCCGCTGATTGCCGTCTACCCGGGCACCTTCGACCCGATGACACTGGGCCATGCCGACCTGATGCGGCGAGCGGCGAGGCTCTACGACCGGCTTGTGCTGGCGGTGGCGGCGGGTCACCACAAGCGCACGATGTTCACGATCGCCGAGCGGCTGGAGATGGCGCGCGAGATCGCCTCGCCGTACCCGAACGTGGAGGTGATGGCCTTTCGCGGGCTGCTGCGCGACTTCGTCGTCGGGCTGGGCGCCAAGGTCGTCGTGCGCGGCCTGCGCGCCGTGAGCGACTTCGAGTATGAATTCCAGATGGCCGGCATGAACCGGCAGCTGATGCCCGATGTCGAGACGGTGTTCATGACCCCGAGCGACCAGTTCCAGTTCGTCAGCGGCACCTTCGTGCGCGAAATCGCCACGCTGGGTGGGGACGTCTCGAAGTTCGTGGCCCCCTCGGTGCTGGAGCGGCTGCGCAGCCGCGTCACGGCGTCCGAGGATTGAGCGGGTAGGCGTCGATGGCCCTCCTGATCACCGACGAGTGCATCAACTGCGATGTCTGCGAGCCGGAGTGCCCGAACCAGGCCATCTCGATGGGTGCGGAGATCTACGAGATCGATCCGAACCGCTGCACCGAGTGCGTGGGCCACTTCGACGAGCCGCAGTGCGTGCAGGTGTGCCCGGTGAGCTGCATCCCGTTGAACCCGCAGCGCGTCGAGACGCGCGCGCAGCTGCTGCTCAAGTACGAACGGCTTACGGGGAAGAAGGCTCTGCAGGCTTGACGCCAGCCGGCGCCTGCGCCGGCGCCGGTGCGGCCCCCTCGCGAGCCGCCTTGGGCTGTGCAGGCCGTGGTGGCGGTGCGTGCAGCGCCCGGGTGGCGCGCGCCATGTCGCCGGCCAGCAGCGCGTCCAGTTCGCGCACCGAGCGCTCGACTGCGGCCACGATGGCCTCGCGCTCGGAAGACGGCGGCTTGCGCAGCACGTAGTCGGCCACCTCGGCCTTCACGCCCGGGTGCCCGATGCCCAGGCGCAGCCTCCAGTAGTCGGGGCTGCCCAGTTGCGCATGGATGTCACGCAGGCCATTGTGGCCGGCATGGCCGCCGCCCAGCTTCAGCTTGAGCTGGCCGGGGGGCAGATCGAGCTCGTCGTGCACGACGAGGATCTCGGCCGGATCGATCTTGAAGAAGCGCGCGAGCGCCGCCACCGACTTGCCCGACAGGTTCATGTAGGTCTGCGGCTCGAGGAGCCACAGCGGCCCCTCGGGCCGGTTCACGCGCGCCACCAGCCCGTGGTAGGCGCGCTCCGCGGAGAGCCGCGCGCCCAGGCGCGCGGCGACCGCGTCCACCCACCAGAACCCGGCGTTGTGGCGGGTGCCTTCGTACTCGGGCCCGGGGTTGCCCAGGCCGACGAGCAGCCGAATCACGAAGTCTTACTTCTTGTTCTGCTTCTCGTTCTTCTTCTTGGCCGGTGTCTTGCCAGCCGGCGCCACGACTGCCGTCGGGGCCGCGGCCTCTTCCTCTTCCTTGGCCACCGTCACCGTAACGATCACCGGGTCGAGCTGACCGTGTCGCACGGCCTTGATGCCTTCGGGCAGCTTCAGGTCGCTTGCGTGCAGCGACTGGCCCTTGACGAGACCCGACAGGTCGATCGTGACGAACTCGGGCAGCTGGGAGGCCAAGCACTCGATCTCGAGCTCGGTGGCCACGTGGTTCACCAGGCACTTGTCGGTCTTGACGGCCGGCGAGTTCTCCTCGTTGGCGAAGTGCAGCGGCACCTTCTTGCGCAGCCGCGTGGCCTCGTCGACGCGCTGGAAGTCCACGTGCAGCACCTGCTGCTTCCACGGGTGCATCTGGAAGTCACGCAGCAGCACCTTGTGCACGCTGGCGCCCAGTTCCATCTCGAGGATCGACGAGTGGAAGGCTTCCTTCTTCAGCGCGAAGTACAGCGCGTTGTGATCCAGCTCGATCGTGGCAGGTTGGCCCCCGCCGTAGACGATGCCGGGCACCTTGCCGGCAATGCGCAGGCGGCGGCTCGCTCCGGTCCCCTGCTGAGTGCGCTCGAAAGCGGTGAATTTCATGGTCACTCCATGGTGAGGTGGGACGCCCGCGACCAGGCGTCAGGGATACGCGCGCCCCGGCGGGGCCCGCGGCTGGCGGCTCAGAAGTTCTGGTTCTGCTCCGCGAACAGGGAGGCCACCGACTCGCCGTCGGAGATGCGGCGAATCGTCTCGGCAAAGAGGTAGGCCACCGACAGCTGCCGGATCTTGCGGCAGCCGCGCGCGGCCTCCGACATCGGGATGGTGTTGGTGATGACGACTTCGTCCAGGCCGCTGGCGGAGATGCGCTCGATGGCCGGGCCGGAGAAGACGGGGTGCGTGCAATAGGCGTAGACCTTCTTCGCGCCGCGCTCCTTGAGCACCTCGGCCGCCTTCACGAGCGTGCCGGCGGTGTCGATCATGTCGTCCATGATGACGGCGCTGCGCCCGTCGATCTCGCCGATCACGTGCATCACCTCGGACACGTTGGCTTTCGGACGACGCTTGTCGATGATGGCCAGGTCGCAGCCGAGCTGCTTCGCCAGCGCCCGCGCGCGCACGACGCCGCCGACGTCAGGCGACACCACGACCAGGTCGGGATAGTTGCGCTGCTTCAGGTCGGACAACAGCACCGGCGAGGCGTAGATGTTGTCCACCGGGATGTCGAAGAAGCCCTGGATCTGGTCGGCGTGCAGGTCCATCGTCAGCACGCGCTCCACACCCACCGTCTGCAGCAGGTTGGCCACCACCTTGGCGCTGATGGGCACGCGCGTGGAGCGCGGGCGGCGATCCTGGCGGGCGTAGCCGAAGTAGGGGATCACCGCCGTGATGCGCCGGGCGCTTGCGCGCTTGAAGGCGTCCACCATCACCAGCAGCTCCATCAGGTTCTCGTTGGTGGGCGTGCAGGTGGGCTGGACGACGAAGACGTAGCGCGCGCGGACGTTCTGGTAGAGCTCGACGTCGACCTCGCCGTCGGAGAAACGTCCGACCTTGGCCTTGCCTAGCTCCACGCCCAGGTGCGTGGCCATTTCCTGAGCCAGCACCGGGTTGGCGTTGCCGGAGAACAGCATCGTGTTGAACAGCATCGCGGTTGGTCGGCAGCGCGTGGGCGGGAACTCAGGCGCGGATGCGGCCTGGGACAGGCCACGCCGCCGCGCACAGCGGAAAGGATTGGCAGGGGAGGAAGGACTCGAACCCTCGCATGTCGGAATCAAAATCCGATGCCTTAACCAACTTGGCGACTCCCCTACACAGGACGGCTCGCACCGACCTTGAAACCGGCTTTCAGCGTGCCCAGTCAGCCAGGGGGTGACGGGGCAGGCTGCGGCACAGTCGACCAACCCAGCCAGGTGCGAGCGGATCCGCTTGCACCGGCCATGTCGCCAAGGGTGGGTCACCCGTGCCGACCCTTGCGAACACCGCGCTGCCCGATCCCGTCATCCGGCTGTTGCCGAAGCGTTGCTCGAGCCACCGGGCAGCCTGCGCCACCTCGGGACACTGCGCCTCGGCCGGTGCCTGGAGATCGTTTCGACCCCATGGCGTGCCCGACGCGAGAGCGGCCAGCGCCGCGTTCTCAAGAGAGCCTGCGAGTATAACCGATGGTGTATCGCGCCTGAGCAAGGGGCTGCGGAAGATGTCGGCGGTGGCCAAGGAGGCAGCGGGCTTGACGACGGCCAGCTGCATCGGGGGCAGCTCGAGGGGGGACAGCGTCTCGCCGATGCCCTGCACGAGTGCCGTCTGGCCGTAGAGGAAGAACGGGACATCCGCACCGAGCGTGGCGCCCAGGCGAAGCAACCGCTCACGTTCCCAGCCCAGGCCCCACAACCGGTTGAGCGCGAGCAGCACGCTGGCTGCGTCCGAGCTGCCGCCTCCCATTCCGGCGCCAGAGGGCACGCGCTTGTCGATCGAGATGTCGGCGCCAAGCGACACGCCGGCTGCCTGCTGCAGCGCACGGGCTGCGCGCAGGCACAGGTCGTCGGGTGGCAGCGCGGTGCCGAGGTCATGGCGCTGCAGCCGGCCATCCTGGCGCAATTCCAGGTGCAGCACGTCGGCCCAGTCGATGAGCAAGAAGGCCGACTCCAGGAGGTGATAGCCGTCGGCGCGCCTTCCCACCACGTGCAGGAAGAGGTTGAGCTTGGCTGGGGCCGGGACCTCGCTGAGGGTCCGCAGGCGCGTCATCGTGCGTCCTCCAGCCGCACGCGCAGCGTGATGGCCGGTGCAGCCGCACGTGTCGCGGTGAGTCGGCCCTGCGTGAGTGCACGCACGTCCACGAGCCAGCCCAGTTGCGAGAATCCCTCGGGGTGTGCTTCGTGAGGCGCGCCTGGCCAGGGCTGGCCACGCAGCCAGTCGAAGAGCGCTGCAAGCGGCATCTCCTGCCCGGCGAAGGCCTCGCGCGACAGCGACGCGAGGTCACCGTGGCGACTTCGGCTCCCCGCCGTCTCGAGTTCCGCCGAACTGCCTTGCCAGCGCGCGCGTGCCAGCAGCGTGCCCACGGGGCTCGTGAGCTCGAGCCAGCCCTCGGTTGCGCTGCCGCGCAGCTCGAATCCGGCACCGGCCTGCTGGGCCGGCTGCTGTTCTGTCGCGGCAATGCTCCAGCCCAGGCGCCCGCTCCAGGAGCCGCCTTCGACGGGAGGCGGTGGCCGCAGCGCGGCGCAGGCGCCAAGCGCCAGCAGGCAGACGAGCCCCGTCAGGCGGGCCAGCCGACCGGACAGGCGCGGGCTCACAGCGGTGGCTTGAGCCGTGCCAGCGTTTCGCGCAGCACGTCGTTGGCTGCGTCGCGCTGGCGACCCTCGCGCCAGATGCGCACAGCCTCGTCGCGCTGTCCCGTCACCCACAGCACTTCACCCAGGTGGGCAGCGATCTCGGTGTCGGGCCGGGCCGCGTAGGCCTCGCGCAGCAGCCGCAGCGCCTCGGCATGGTTGCCCAGCCGGAACTCGACCCAGCCCATGCTGTCGGTGATGAAGGGGTCGCCCGGCGCCAGGTCCAGCGCCTTGCGGATCAGATCTCGCGCCTCCGGCAGCCTCAGGCCCCGGTCCGCCAGGGAGTAGCCCAGGGCGTTGTAGGCGTGCTGGCTGTCGGGCTTGAGCACCATGACGCGGCGCAGCAGCCGCTCCATGTCGTCGAGCCGGTCGAGCTTCTCGGCCACCATCGACAGCTCATAGAGCAGATCGCTGTCTTCCGGCCAACGCCGTGCGCCAGCTTCGAGCACCTCGTGGGCCTCCTGCCAACGCTTGAGGTCGCGCAGCATCTGTGCCTCGGCCATCAGCTTGGCGCGGGCATCGCCGGGGCTGCGCTCGGGCACCTGGCGCAGCATCTCGCGCGCCTGTTCGACCTGGCCCCGGCGGGCCGACAGCGAGGCGCGCCGCGTCTGCACCTCCAGTGCGCGTTCGGGGTCGTTGACCCGGGCAAGGTAGGCCTCGGCGCCGGCCAGATCGCCGCGCTGCTCGGCCACCTTGGAGAGCATCAGCCAGGCCTGCTGGGCGCCGGCCATGGCCGGGTCCTGGGCATCGTCATCGTCGTCGTCGGCGGCGGGAGCGGGCGCGGGAGCGGGAGCGGGAGCGGGCGCCGGAGCCGGAGATGAAGCGGGTGGCGGGGCCGGGCGACGCAGGAGTTCCACGTAGCGGGTGAGCGCGGCCTGGGAGGCCTCGAGGTGCTTGAGCTCGAGCTCCAGTGCACCGAGCATGAGGAAGGCCGGTGCGAAATCCGGGTGCAGCCGCGTGGCCTGCCCGAGCTGCTCGACCGCCGGCCCTGCGCGTCCGCCCTCCCACAGCAGGCGCGCGTAGGCCAGGCGCACGCCCGCTCCGGCATCAGGCCGCTGAAGGTAGGTGCGCACCAGGCTCTCGGCCTCGGGTTCGCGCGCGGCCAGCTCGAGCGCCAGCAGCACGGGCGCAGCTGAGTCGGGGTCGTCCTGGGCGGCGCGACGAGCCAGGGCCAGCGCCTGGGCCCGATCGCCCGCAGCCAGCCACGCGCTGCCCAGCACGCTGCGCGCCACCGGGCGCACGGGGCCGGGCACCAGGTACGGCGGCAGCACGCGCTCGAGCATGGCAGCCAGGGCACGCCGATCGGCGCTGCGGCCGAAGAATCTGGGCAGTGAGGCGATCAGTCCGGCGCGCTGCGCCTCGGGTGTGAGGGTGAGCAGCTGGGAGAGCGGCTCGGCGGCGTCGGCCGCCCGGTTCATGGCCGCCAGGATCTGCAGCTGCGTACGCAGCGCCTCGGTGGATTCGGGCAGCGTGGCGCGCCAGCTGCGCGCGGCCGCCAGGGCCTCGTCGCCAGCCCGGCCCTGCAGCGCGATGTCGACCGCGCGCCTGAAGAGCTGCTCGTCGCGCGTGCGGCGTGCGGCATCGAGGAACAGGCTGTAAGCCGCACCGGGCTGGCCCTGCTGCAGCTGCATCTCGCCGATGAGCAGCTGGTAGAAAAGCGGCGCGTCCAGCCGGGAGTTGGCCTCGGCTGCATCAGCGGCGGACGTGGCAGCGGGTGCGGCCGGCGCGCCAGATGGGCGCGCACCGGCTGGCGCTGCCGGCATGGCCGGGGACGGTTGCGCCTGGGCTTGGCACACGGTGAAGCCCGCTGGGGCGCCAAGCGCCACGGCCAGCAGCCAGGCGCGCCAGCGGGGAAAGGCCCGTCGGGGCGCGCGTTGCAGCATCACCAAACCATTCTCACATAATGACCGCATGCCCGAGCTGCCTGAGGTCGAAGTCACGCGACGCACCATCGCCCCCGGCCTGCACGGGGCGGTTGTCACCGAGGCGCGGCTGGGCAAGCCCCTGCGCTGGCCGCTGGGCTGCGACCCCCAGCAGCTGGCACATCGCACCGTGGGCCTGGCCCAGCGTCGCGGCAAGTACATCTGGCTGCCGCTTGGCGCACCGCTGGGCGGGGCAGCGGGCCAGGCCGGCACGCCAGGCGATGCCGATGCCGATGCCGATGCCGATGCCGATGCGGCGACGGGCGGGCTGCTCATTCACCTGGGCATGTCGGGCTCGCTGCTGCTGAGCCAGCAGCCCGCAGAGGCCGGTGCGCACGACCACTTCGATCTCGTCACCACGCGCGGCACGCTCAGGCTGCACGACCCGCGGCGCTTCGGGGCGGTCGTGTGGTCGCCCGCCCTGGACCGTGAGCCGGCCGCGCGGCTCCTGGCCGGCCTGGGCCCCGAGCCCTTCGACGCTGCGCTGGACGCAGCGGGTTTTCACGCCCGGCTGCAGGCCCGCCGCGCGCCCATCAAGCAGGTGCTGCTTTCGGGGCAGGCCGTCGTCGGAGCGGGCAACATCTACGCCTGCGAGGCGCTGCACGTTGCCGGTATCGATCCCCGTACGCCCGCGTACCGGCTCAGCCGCCCGCGCGCCGGGCGGCTGCTGCAGGCGGTGCGCGACACGCTCGCGCGCGCCCTGGCGCTCGGCGGCTCGACGCTGCGCGACTTCCACGACGCGCACGGGATGGACGGGGCCTACCAGCAGCAGGCTGCGGTCTATGGCCGTGAGGGGCAGGCCTGCCCCCGCTGTGCGGCGCCCGTGCTGCGCATCGTCCAGGGCCAGCGCGCCACCTACTACTGCCGGGCATGCCAGCGTCGGTAGACGGAGCAGCCGGCCCGGGACAGGGTGAGGGCAGCACCTTCGCCCAGCGCGTGATCGACTGGCAGCAGCATCACGGCCGGCACGGCCTGCCCTGGCAGGGCACACGCGACCCGTACCGGGTGTGGCTGTCGGAGGTGATGCTGCAGCAGACGCAGGTGGGCACGGTGCTGGGCTACTACGAGCGCTTTCTGGCGCGCTTTGCGGACGTGGCCGCGCTGGCGGCCGCCCCCCTGCAGGATGTGCTGGCCCTGTGGAGCGGCCTGGGCTACTACAGCCGCGCGCGCAATCTGCACCGCTGCGCGCAGGAGGTGGTGGCCCGTCATGGCGGGCGCTTTCCGGGTGACAGCGCAACGCTGCAGACCCTGCCCGGCATCGGGCGCTCCACCGCGGCGGCGATCGCAGCCTTCTGCTTCGGCGAGCAAGTGGCCATCCTCGACGGCAACGTCAAGCGGGTGCTGGCGCGCGCGCTCGGCTTCGATGGCGATCTGGGCGAGCGACGCCAGGAGCTGGCCCTGTGGGCGTGCGCCGAGGCGCTGCTGCCCGAGCGTGGCATCGAGCCCTACACCCAGGGCCTGATGGACCTGGGCGCGCAGGTGTGCACGCGCAGCCGCCCGTCGTGCCCGGCGTGTCCCCTGCAGGCGTTGTGCATCGCCCGGGCCCAGGGCCGGCCCGAGGCCTATCCGGTGCGCACGCGCCGCATGCGCCGCGGCGCGCGCCGCAGTGCGCTGCTGTGGCTGACCCACGGCGACGACATCTGGCTCGCGCAGCGACCCGAGCGAGGTGTCTGGGCGGGCTTGTGGAGCTTGCCGGAGTGGCCCGAGCCCGAACTGCCGCAGCACTGGCCCGGCCAGGGGGTGTGGCTCGAGCCCTTCGTGCATGTGCTCACCCACCTGGACTGGGAACTGCAGCCGCTGCGCTGGCAGCTGCCCGAGGCGCTGGTGGCCAGCGAGCGCGACCGGCTGACCCGGACTCTCGGGGCCGGGCGCTGGTGGGGCACGGCGCAGGCGCTCGCGCTCGGGCTGCCAGCGCCGGTGCGCCGGCTGCTCAGCCCTTGACGACGCCGCGGCTGCGCAGGAACCCGTCCACCAGGCGCAGCCGCGCGGCAGGCTCCTCCAACTCCATCAGCTTCTGGCGCGTGCCCAGGGCAATGGGCAGCAGCTCGCACCAGCGGTTGGCCACCCATGCCGCATCGTCGAGCCTGGCCGGCCCGTTCCAGGGGCATTCCGCGCCACTGGCCTCGAGGTTACGGGCCAGTTGCGACAGCGCCTGCACCGTCGGGGCCATCGCCAGCTCGGGCTCTGAACCAGGATCATCGGGCAGGAGTTGCGCCGAGCCCAGCCACAGGCCGTCACTGCGCTGAACGGGGGCCGCCAGCAGCCGAAAGCGCTGCCCGCCGGTGCAGCGCACGAGCAGGATGCCCGGCCGCTCGGCGTCCACGTCGTCGATGCGGGCCAGCACGCCCACCGCCTCCATCGCCTGGCCCGGCACCTTGGCGCCCACCTCGGCGCCCTGGCGCAAGGCCACCACGCCGAAGGGTTCCCCGCTCCTGAGACAGCGGCCCATGAGGTCGAGGTAACGAGCCTCGAAGACCTTCAGCGACAACCGCCCTCCCGGGAAGAGCACGGTGCCCAGGGGGAACAGGGGCAGGTCGGGGAGCGGGTCGGGCTCGTTCACGCGGGCTCCCCTTGGCACAGCTGCGGTGGCGGGTGCGGTCAGCCGGGCACTGGCCGCTCAGCGGTCGGGCTCGAGCTCGCGGTGGCGCAGCAGCGTGCCGGCGCGGTCGCCGAAGCGCCGCCGCAGCTCCTCGGCGGCGTAGACCGAGCGGTGCTGGCCGCCCGTGCACCCCAGGGCCACGGTGACGTACCCGCGCTGCTCACCCTCGAAACTCGGGAGCCAGCGCCGCAGGAAGGACTCGATCTGGCCGAGCATCTCCAGCACCTCGGGCTGCTCGCTCAGGTAGCTTGCCACCGGTTCGTCCCGACCCGAGAGCGGGCGCAGATGACGGATGTAGAAGGGGTTGGGCCAGGCGCGCAGGTCGAAGACGAAGTCCGCGTCCAGCGGCACGCCGCGCTTGAAGGCGAAGGACTCGAAGACGACGGTCAGTGGAAGGCGCGGGGCCTCGACGAGTTCGCGCAGCCAGCTGCGCAGCTGCGCCGGACGCAGCTGGCTGGTGTCGATGACGGTGGAGACCTCGCGCAGGTCGGCCAGCAGCCCGCGCTCGCGCTCGATCGCATCGATGAGCGCCGAGGCCGCCTCGGTGGCGGCGCCGGCGGTGGACAACGGATGCGGCCGGCGGGTCTCGGAGTAGCGCCGCACGAGCGACTCGGTGCTGGCCTCCAGGAAGATGCTGCGCACCCGCACGCCCTCGGTGCGCAGCTCGTCGATGAGGGGCACGAGCACCGGCAGCGAGCCGGCCGTGCGCACGTCGACGGCCACCGCGATGCGCGAGGCGAAGCGCTCGTGCTCCAGCCGCACGAACTCGCGCAGCAGCTCGGGCGGGAGGTTGTCGACGCAGAAGAAGCCGGCATCTTCCAGCGCATGCAGCGCCACCGACTTGCCCGAGCCGGAGATGCCCGTGACGAGGACGACCTCCGCACTCATGCCCTGGCGCTCCCGAGCATCGCCTGCGCATGCGCGAGGCCCGACAGGCGCTCGCCGCCGAGCATGCGCGCGACTTCGGCCACGCGGGCCTCGCCCGTGACGAGCTGCACCTGCGTGGCGGCCGCGCCGCCTTGCACGGACTTGGCCACCACCACATGC
Source organism: uncultured beta proteobacterium (assembly GCA_903834645.1). GTDB lineage: Bacteria > Pseudomonadota > Gammaproteobacteria > Burkholderiales > Burkholderiaceae_C > Rubrivivax. The sequence continues at coordinate 4,007 of CAILKA010000507.1, read as the reverse complement.
GCATCGGCGCAGGCGGCCACCTGCGCCAGGTGCGTGACAGCCAGCACCTGGCTGCTCGCACCGAGCTGCTTCATCAGCCGGCCGACGCTGTCGGCCACCATGCCGCCCACGCCGGTGTCGATCTCGTCGAAGACGAGGGTGGGCAAGGCCTGGGCGAGCTCGCGCGCGGTGGTGGCGGCGATGGCCAGTGCCAGGCGGGACAGCTCGCCGCCCGAGGCAACCTTGGCAAGCGGCCTGGGGCTCGAGCCCGCGTGGCCCGCCACGAGGAATTCGACCGATTCGAGCCCGTGGGGCTGTGGCGAATCGCCAGGCAGCAGTGCCACCTCGAAGCGACCGCCCGCCATGCCCAGCGGCTGCATCGCCTGCGTGACGGCTACCGAGAGCTGGGGCGCGTGGCGATGGCGCAGCGCGGAGACGGCGCGCGCAGCCTCGAGCCACTGTGCCTGCGCCTGGCGCTCGGCTTGCTCGAGCGCGGGCAGGTCCGCTGCGGCGTCAAGCGCCTGCAGCTCGGCGCGCCACGCGTTGCGCTGGGCCGGCAGCTCCGCCGGTGGGCACCTGTAGCGCCGCGCCAGCGCGACCCAGGCTGCCAGCCGTGCATCGAGCTGCGCCAGGCGTGCCGGATCGGGCTCGGTGTCGCAGAGATAGGCCTGCAGCGTTCGGGCGGCGTCCTGCAGCGGGGATTGCGCCTCGCGCAGCACCTGTGCCAGGGCGCCCAGTGCAGGATCGAGACGGCCGGCGTCATCCAGCGTGGCAGCGGCGCGATCGAGCAGCGTGTCCACCGCAGGATCGCCTTCGGCCAGCCAGTCGAGAGCCTGTCGCGCTGCCTCGAGCAGCGACTGTGCGTGGGCCAGCCGCTGGTGCTCTGCCTGGAGCGTGTCCCACTCGTGGTCGCCGGGCTCGAGCTTGTCGATCTCGCCGAGCTGCCAGAGCAGCCGTTCGCGCTCGCGCCCCAGTGCCTCGACTTGCGTGCGCGCCTGTTCGAGGGCCTGCTGGGCCTGGCGCCAGGCGCGCCAGGCCTGGTTCATCGCGCGCGCATCCACGCCCGCCTGCTCGTCGAGCAGCGCGCGCACGGCTGCCGGGCGCGTGAGGCTCTGCCAGGCGTGCTGGCCATGGATCTCCACCAGGTGTTCGGCCGCCTCGCGCAGTTGCGCCACCGTGGCACTGCTGCCGTTGATCCAGGCTCGGCTGCGGCCCTGCTCATCCACCGTGCGCCGCAGCAGGAGCAAGCCTTCGGCTGCTTCGAAGCCGGCCTCGTCCAGCCAGTCGGCCAGCGATGCGGGGCTGTCGAACTCCGCGCTCACCTCCGCACGGGTCGCACCTTCGCGCACGCTCAGCGTATCGGCCCGGGCCCCGAGCACGAACTGCAGCGCGTCCACGAGGATCGACTTGCCTGCGCCCGTCTCGCCCGTGAGCACCGTGAAGCCGCGGCCGAGCTCGAGCTCGAGCCGGTGCACGAGCACGAAATCGCGCAGCGCGAGCCGGCGCAGCATCAGGCCACCCCCTCGTACCAGCGCAGCTTGCGCCGCAGCGTGGCGTAGTAGCTCCAGCCCAGGGGGTGCAGGAAGCGCACCTTGTGCTGCGAGCGGCGCACGCGAACCTGGTCGCCATGCAGGAGGCTGGCCAGGCTTTGCATGTCGAAGTTGGCCGAAGCATCACGACCGGCGACGATCTCGATGCGGATCTCGCCGTGGTCGGGCAGCACGATCGGGCGGTTGGACAAGGTGTGCGAGGCGATGGGCACGAGCACCCAGCCGGCGATGCCCGGGTGCAGGATCGGGCCGCCAGCCGACAGCGCGTAGGCCGTGGAGCCGGTGGGAGAGGCCACGATGAGGCCATCGGCCCGGATGTTGGCGACGAAATCCTCGCCGATCGTCACCTTGAGCTCGACCATGCTGGCGGTGGCACCGCGGCTGACGACGACATCGTTCATCGACAGGCCCTCGAAGATCGGGTGGCCGTCGCGCCAGACCGTGCCGTCGAGCATCGCGCGGTGCTCTTCTTCGTAGTCGCCGGCGATGATCGGGCCGAGAGATTCCTTGAGCCGCTCGAGCGGGATGTCGGTGATGAAGCCCAGCCGGCCCTGGTTGATCCCCACCAGCGGCACGCCGTGGCGGGCGAGTTCGCGGCCGATGGCAAGCATGGTGCCATCCCCGCCGACGACGACGGCGAGGTCGCAGCGTGAGCCGAGCTGGGCCGTGGTGAGCACGTCGTAGTCGGACACGCCTGTGGCCACGGCCGTCTCGCGCTCGAAGGAGACATCCAGCCCCTGTTCGCACAGGAAGCGGGCGACATCCTCCAGTGCAGGGCGGATGCCCCGCGCCTGGTACTTCCCGATCAGCGCGGCGTGGCGGAAACGTGCAGCCATGGGGGGAATGATGACATGTTGCGCCCGTTGCAGGAGCCCACTTGGGAGCCACCCCTTGGCGGGGTTGTCCTTACAATGAATCCGATGTTGGACGACCGCGCCAGGACCCTGCTGAAGGCGCTCGTGGAGCGCTACATCGCCGACGGGCAGCCCGTGGGCTCGCGCACGCTGTCGCGCGCCTCGGGCCTGGACCTGTCGCCCGCCACCATCCGCAACGTGATGAGCGACCTCGAGGAGCTCGGCCTCATCGCGAGCCCCCACACCAGCGCCGGCCGCGTGCCCACGGCGCGCGGATACCGGCTCTTCGTCGACACGATGCTCACCGCGCGCCCGCTGGATCCGGCGCAGCCGCCTCCCGAGCTGGCCTCGGTGCGCGAGCAGCTCCAGCCCGACCAGCCCCAGCGCGTGATCGCGCAGGCCGCGCAGATCCTGTCGAGCCTGTCGAACTTCGTGGGCGTGGTCACGGTGCCGCGTCGGGCGAGCGTGTTTCGCCACATCGAGTTCCTGCGCCTGGGCGACCGGCGCGTGCTGGTCATCCTCGTGTCGCCCGACGGCGATGTGCAGAACCGCCTCATCCTCACCGCGCGCGACTACGGCCAGAGCGAGCTCGTGGAGGCCACCAACTACCTCAACTCGCACTATGCGGGCCTGACGATCGAGGAAGTGCGCGAGCGGCTGCACGGCGAGATCGAGGCGCTGCACGGGGAGATCGCCGGGCTCATGGCCGCTGCGGTGAAGGCCGGCACCGACGCGATCGCCGAGTCGACCGAGCAGGTGGTGGTGGTGGGCGAGCGCAGGCTGCTCGAGGTGGAGGACTTCAGCCACGACATGGGGGCGCTGCGCAAGCTCTTCGACGTGTTCGAGCGCAAGACCGAGCTGATGCGGCTGCTCGACACCTCCAGCCGCGCCGAGGGCGTGCGCATCTGGATCGGTGGCGAGAGCCGGGTCGTGCCTTTCGAGGAGCTGTCGGTGGTGGCCGCACCCTATGAGGTCGACGGCATGGTGGTGGGGCGCCTGGGTGTGATCGGCCCCACGCGCATGCACTACGACCGCATGATCCAGATCGTGGGCATCACCGCGCGGCTGCTCACCAACGCACTGAGCCAGAAGCCGGCGGGTTGAGGCCTGGCAGCGCCTCCTAGAATGCGGGCGGGGGGCCGTTAGCTCAGTTGGTCAGAGCAGAGGACTCATAATCCTTTGGTCGTTGGTTCAAGTCCAACACGGCCTACCACCTGCCCGGCGAGTCCAACCAGAACGTCGTCCTCGAGCGTTTCAAGCGCGGCTTCCGCCAGGAAGTGCTCGACGCCTGGCTCTTCAAGGCGATCAGGGGGATCCCGGCCGCGAACGACGAATGGGTCGTGGACGGGACGAATCCTGGGCATGCGAGTTTCTGGGCGGCGCGCCACCGGGCCGGTTTGGACCCCCTGGTGATCAACCGGCCTCCCGGCGTAGCGTCTCAGCGCACCCGGCTGACGGCCGTGACCACGGGCGGGCTCGTGGGCAGGCTCACCTCGCCCGCACCGTTGTTGACCACCGGCACGGCCCTGAGCGCTGCGAGGGTCGCATCGCTGTTGACGTCCGCGGTGGTGATGACGGTGCCGAATACGGCATAGCCGTTGCCATCGGAGGACCCTTGCGCGTT
>CAILKA010000506.1 GCA_903834645.1 uncultured beta proteobacterium | reverse complement strand
GCGTCCAGCGCCGGGTCGCGCAGCCGGAAGGGCACGTTCATGCGGCTGCGGCAGCTGCGCTCCACCGGGCTCGAGTAGAACGCGGAGCTGTCGAGGAAGTCGTAGAGCAGCGCCGCCTTTTCCTCGTTGCGGGCCTGCATCGCCACCAGCCCGCCCTGCGCCTTGAGCCACTGGAAGACGAGCCCGGCGATGTAGATCGAGTAGGTGGGCGGCGTGTTGTACATCGAGCCCGCCTCGGCCACGAGCCGGAAGTCGAAGGCGCTCGGGCACGCCGGGTGGGCCTGGCCCAACAGGTCCTCTCGCACGATGACGATGGTCAGGCCTGCCGGGCCGATGTTCTTCTGTGCGCCTGCGTAGATCAGGCCGAACCTCGACACGTCCACGGGGCGCGAAAGGATGTCGCTGGACATGTCCACCACCAGCGGCACCTCGCCCACCTCGGGCATGGCGTGGAACTGCACGCCGCCGATCGTCTCGTTGGAGCAGATGTGCACGTAGGCGGCCTGCGGGTCCAGCCGCCAGGTGTCGCGCGCGGGGATCGTGGTGTAGCCGCTGGCTTCGCCCGAAGCGGCCACGTTCACGTGCGCGTAGCGCCGCGCCTCCTGGATCGAGCGACGGCTCCACTCGCCGGTGTCGACGAAATCGATGCTCGTGCGCCCGCGCAGCAGGTTCATCGGCACGATCGAGTTCTCGGCGATCGCGCCGCCTTGCATGAAGAGGATCCGGTGCGTGTCGGGCACCGCCAGCAGTTCACGCAGATCCGAGAACGCGCGCTCGGCGATGCCCATGAACTCGGGCCCGCGGTGGCTCATCTCCATCACCGACATGCCGCTGCCGTGCCAGTCGAGCATTTCCTGGGCGGCCTGGTTCAGCACGGGCTCGGGCAGGGCGGCCGGGCCGGCGCTGAAGTTGTAGACACGGGTCATGGGGCTCGGGCTTCGGGCTGGGCAGGTGGCGGATTATCGCGGGGGTCTCGTCTCCCAGGCTTGCCCGGATCGCGGCTGGATGCGAGGATCGCAGCCTGGGCTGCCGCCACTGGCATGGCAGGCCCCCCCACGCGCCCCGCCCGAAGGGCGCCCCGACCCCCTCAGGAGACCCCCATGCCCCAGCCGACGTTCGACCAGGATGCCTTGATCGCTGCGTTCCAGAACGCCACCACCCGCGGAGGCGCCCAGCTGCGCCAGGCCACCTCGAAGGCCACGCTTCAGGCCCTGCAGGGCCGGGAGCTGACGCTCAAGAACATCCGCTCGGCGCTGAAGTCGGTGTCCGAGGCGGCCAGCCTGGGCGCGATGCACAACACCCGCGCCGGCGTGGCCCCCGAGGTGCTGCTGGAGAAGGCCGTGGCCGGGATGGACGATGCGCTCGTGAAGGCGGTGGACGCCAACCGCACCGCGCTGCAGCAGTTCCTCCTGCTCGGGTCGGACATGCGCGACAAGCACCTGCAAAAGGCGCTGGACGACCTCGACAAGTTCGAGGACACGATGTTCGCCGCCCTGCGCAAGACGGCCCAGGGCACGGGCGCGCCCCTGGCCGACGCCTGGGAGCAGGTGCTGTCGAAGATGCAGCTGGGCGGCACCGCTTCCGGGGCGCAGGCCTCCGCCACGGCCGTGCAGGTGCTCGAGCAGGCACAGCAGACCCTGCGCGCCGGGCGTCAGGCGGGGTTGCGTGCTGCGCAGGCCCTTGCCGAAGGCTACGCCGCCATGGCCAGCGGCGTGCTGCTGGGCATGTCCGAGGCGCTCAGGCAGCCGGGCGCCGCCGAGGGAACGGGCGCGGGAACCGGGACGGCCGGGGGCACCGGCACCGGCAAGCGTGGCGCGAAGGCCTGAAGCCATGCGGCCGGTCGTCATTTCGGGCAGCGGCCTGTACCGCCCCCCGCACGTCATCACCAATGCCGAGCTCGTGGAGGCCTTCAACGCCTATGCCGCGGCGCACAACGAGCGCAACGCACCGCGTATCGCCGCCGGCGAGGTCGAGGCCATCGCGGCCTCCTCGGTGGAGTTCATCGAGAAAGCCTCGGGCATCAAGCAGCGCTACGTGATCGACAAGCGCGGCGTGCTCGACCCCGCGCGCATGCGCCCCTACTTTGCCCCGCGTGCCGACGAGGAGCTCTCGCTCATGGCCGAGATCGGTGCCGACGCGGCGCGCCAGGCACTGGCTGCCGCCGGCCGCCGCGGTGAGGAGGTCGATGCCGTGCTGTGTGCGGCGGCCAACATGCAGCGCGCCTACCCGGCCATGGCCGTCGAGATCCAGCAGGCCATCGGC
>CAILKA010000505.1 GCA_903834645.1 uncultured beta proteobacterium | reverse complement strand
CCGGGCGCTGGGAGCGCGCGTGACCACGTTGATGGCGCCACCTGTCGCATTGCGGCCATACAGCGTGCCCTCCGGGCCCTTGAGCACTTCGACGCGCTGCAGGTCGAACAGCTCGGTCAGCACCATGCTGGAGCGCGGCAGGTAGACCCCATCGAGGTGCACCGCATTGGAAGGGTCGGCACCGATGCTGCGAACGTTGTTGGACACGCCGCGAATGGCCAGGTTGGTCTCCCGTCCGCCAGACGAGAGGCTCAGGCCGGGCACTTTCTGCTGGAGATCAGCGGCGTTGACCAGCCCGGAACGCGCCAGGTCTTCGGCGGTCAGGGCGGTCACGGAGGCGGGCACCTCCTGCAGGGCCTGTCGGGTCTTCAACGCCGTGACTTCGATGCGCTGTGCGCTTTCGGCATCCGCGCCAGCCTGCGCGGCGCTGGAAGTTGCCTGCGCAGGCGCGGCCTGCTGCGCGTGGGCCGACCAGGCGGCCAGCAGGCCGATGGCGAGCGCCACAGGCGAATGACGGAGAACGAAAGCGACCTGGGACATGGCTTCATCCTTTCACGTTCGGACTATTCTGGATGCAAAGTTTCTGTCCTGTCAACTTGATGTCCTTTATGGAAAACTCTAAACCGCCCAGCCCGGCCAGCCGCGTGCAGGAGGAATACGAAAGCACCTGGCCCCTGTAGACACCCCCTCGCGCGGGGAGATACATTTCCACATTGGCAAATCGTTTTCTGTTGGAGACAAGCATGGCGGATGCCAGCCTCGAAGCTGCCCGGTCCCTTGAGCAACTCGACCGCGACTCCTTGCTGCACCCGTTCACGCGGGCAGACGACTTTGCAGCCGGCAAGGTGCCTGGGCAGCGCATCGTCCAACGCGCCTCCGGCATCCGCGTCACGGATGCCCACGGCCGAACCGTGATCGACGGCATGTCGGGCATGTACTGCGTGAACGTGGGCTATGGCCGGCAGCAGATCGTCGATGCCATCGCCCAGCAGGCTGCCGAGCTGCCCTATTACCACATCTTCGCGGGGGCCTCGCACCCCAAGGCGATCGTGCTGGCCGACAAGCTGCTGGCGCTCACCGGTGGCCGCATGAAGCGCGCTTTCTTCGGCCTTTCAGGTTCGGACGCCAACGAGACGCAGATCAAGCTCGTCTGGTATTACCACAACGTCATCGGCAAACCGCACAAGAAGAAGATCATCGCGCGCCAGCGTGGGTATCACGGGGCCACCACGATGACGGCCAGCCTGACGGGCCTGCCCAACTACCACAGCGGGTTCGACCTGCCCTTCGCCCTGGTGCGGCACACCCTGGCGCCAGACGCCTTCTGGGCGCCCGAGGCAGATCCGCGTGCGTTCTCGCAGCGCTGCGCCGATGAACTGGAGCGCCTCATCCTGCAGGAGGGCCCCGACACCGTGGGCGCCTTCATCGCCGAACCGGTGGTCGGCTCCGGAGGCATCCTGCCGCCCCCGCCGGGCTACTGGGAGGCCATCCAGGCGGTGCTGCGCAAGTACGAGGTGCTGCTGATTGCCGACGAGGTGATCACCGCCTTCGGGCGCGTGGGCCACATGCTGGCCATCGACGGCTACGGCATCGAGCCCGATCTGCTCACGCTGGCCAAGGGCTTGAGCAGCGGCTACGCCCCGCTGTCGGCGGCGCTGGTGGGCCCCAAGGTCTGGCAGGCCCTGCAGGACGGCGCACGCACGCATGGCTTCTTCGCGCACGGCTACACCTACTCGGCTCACCCGCTGGGCGCTGCCGCCGCCTTGGCCAACATCCGCATCATCGAGGACGAAGGGCTTTGCGAGAACGCCGCCACCGTCGGGGCGTACCTGCTCGCCCAGCTGCGCGAACGCCTGGCCGGGAACCCCCTGGTGGGCGAGGTGCGGGGTGCGGGCTTGCTGCAGGCCGTGGAGTTCGTGGCCGAGGGGCCGCCTCGGCGCAGGTTGGACGCCTCGCTGAAGTTCTCGGCGCAAGTGGCCGCTCTTGCGATGGAGGAAGGCCTGCTCGCCCGGCCGCTGCCGGTCAACGACATCGTGGGAATCTCCCCGCCGTTGATGCTGACACGGGGCGATGCAGACGAGATCGCAGAGATGCTCCAGCGGGCCATTGCGCGCGCAACCGACAAGCTGAGCGCCGCACAGCGCGGCGGGAGCCTGTGATGGCCAAGACCTATCACTTCGTCACTCTGGACGTCTTCACCGACCGGCGTTTCGGCGGCAATCCGTTGGCTGTCTTTGCCGATGCGCGCGGCTTGGACACCGCCACGATGCAGGCCCTGGCCGGCGAGTTCAACCTCAGCGAGACCACCTTCGTCCTGCCGCCGCAAGACCCCCGGCACACGGCCCAGGTCCGCATCTTCACGCCGTCTGCCGAAATCGGCTTTGCCGGCCATCCCAACATCGGCACCGCCTGGGTGCTGGCCGCGCTGGGGCGCGATACCGATGGTCGACTCACCTTCGAGGGCGGCAGCGGCCCGGTGGAGATCAGCGTCGAGCGCGAAGGCGGTGAGCTGCGCAGGTGCCGGCTGATGGCGCCGCAGCCGCTTCGCCTGGGCGCCGCCCCCTCGGCCGCTGACTTGGCGCCCTGCGCCCGGCTGGTGGAATCCGACATCGGCCGCACCGACGTGGCCTCGGTGGGGCTCGATTGCGTGTGCGCCGAAGTCGCCCCGGATACGCTGGCTCGCGCCGCGCCCGATGCTTCTGCATTCCGGGCCGTGGCAGACCGCTGGCTCGGACCGCAGGGCCGCTTCATGCTGTGCCTGTATGCGCGTGACGGCGACCAGCTCCGGTCGCGCGTGTTCGGCCCGCTGTACGGCGTGACCGAAGATCCCGCTTGCGGGAGTGCAACGGCGGCGCTGGCCGGCCTGATGCTCGAGCGGGACGCCGCACCCAGCAGCCGTGTCGTGATGCACATGGGCAGCGAAATCGGGCGCCCGAGCGTGCTGCATGCCGGCGCCCAGCGGCTCGGCGACGAAGTGCGCGTCTGGCTGGCCGGTCAGTGCGTGGAAATGACGCGAGGCAGCATCGACCTGTGAGGCTGAGGCCTGCTCGCACAGGCTGGCACGGGCTGGGCGCACCCGCCCACGCGATCAGCGCTTGCGTGGCCGGGGCCGCGGACCTGCCTGGGGCGAGACACCCGCGGCCGGCTCGGCCAGAGCGGCCGCGCGCATGACCTGGGGCTCGGCCGCCGGCGGCGGGTAACCTGCGGCGGCCAGCGAGGCTGCGTCCGAGCACACCGTCAGCACGCGGCAGGGGCCGTCGCCAACGCGCAAGTAGGCGTGGCCCATGCTGCTGTCGAAGTAGACCGAGTCGCCCACCTGAAGCAGCACGGGGGCGTACAGCTCGGTGTGGAACACCACCGCCCCCTCCAGCACCACGGAAAACTCCTCGCCACTGTGCCGCAGGAGCTCGCCGAACTCCTCCAGCGTGCGAGCCTTGGGCTGGCCGAAGATGGGCACCATCTGCTTGCTGAGCAGTTCGGTGGCTGGGTAGACGTGCCCGTAGTTGGGCGTGTCGATGACGCTGCCTTCTCCGCTGCGAGAGACGCTGCGCCGCCCGGAGAATCCTCGAGGTGCCGCAACGCCCGCAGCGGTGGAAGCCGACTCCGCCGCAAACAGCTGGCCGATGTCGATGTCCAGCCCCTTGCTGATGCGGTAGAGCTTGTCATAGGTGAGGGACATCTTGCCGTTCTCCACCTTCGACAGCGTGGAGACCGACAAGCCCGTGCGCGCACTGACGTCAGCCAGCGTCCAGCCGCGCTGTTCCCGCATGGACCGCACGACCGCGCCCGGGCGGGCGGGCATGTTGCGGGCTTCTGGCCTCGATTCGCTCATGGCTGGGGACACCTGCTGTGGGCTGGATTCACGGGGGGGCAGACCCGGATGGTGCAACGCGTTCGACGGGCCGTCATTGTCTCTCCTGCGACAGCCAGGCCTGCGCCAGCCGCACCCAGACCGAGGCGCCGATGGGAATCAGGGCATCGTTGAAGTCGAAGCTCGGGTTGTGCAGCATGCAGGGTCCCAATCCATGCCCCGCCGTGCGGTGGTCACCATCGCCATTGCCGATCATGAAGTAGCAGCCCGCCTTGGCCTGAAGCATGAAGCTGAAGTCCTCGGCGCTCATGGTCGGGTCGAACGGCCGCACGTGGTCCTTCCCCACCAGTTCGCGCAGCACCCGCTGCACGAACGCTGTCTCCGTCGGGTGGTTGGTCGTGGGCGGGCAGTTGCACTTGAAGCTGAACTCGCAGCGTGCGCCGTGCGCCGCGCCAATGGCCTGCACCACCTGGCGCATGCGCGCCTCGACGAAGTCGCGCGCCTCGATCGAGAAGCAGCGAACGGTGCCTCGCAGTTCACAGCTGTCCGGCAGCACATTGAGCGCGTCGCCTGCATGCACTTGGGTGATCGACAGCACCACCGCCTCGGTCGGCTTGACGTTGCGCGACACGATGGTCTGCAGCGCCGTGCCGATCTGGAAGGCCACCTGGATGGCGTCGATGCCCTGGTCGGGCATCGCCGCGTGCGCCCCCTTGCCATGCACGACGATGGTGAACTCGTTGCACGAGGCCATCATCGGCCCCGGACTGACCGCGAAGCTGCCCACTGGCAGGCCGGGCCAGTTGTGCGCAGCGAAGACGGCCTCCACCGGGAAGCGGTCGAACAGCCCGTCCTCCATCATGGCCAGCGCACCGGTTCCGCCTTCCTCGGCAGGCTGGAAGATCAGCACGACGGTGCCGTCGAACGTCGCGTGCAGGGCCAGGTGCCGAGCCGCCGCGAGCAGCATGGCGGTGTGCCCGTCGT
>CAILKA010000504.1 GCA_903834645.1 uncultured beta proteobacterium | reverse complement strand
GGTGCGGGTGGTCGAGCAGTTGCCCGACTCGCCGGCGCCGGTGCAGATCGTGGGCGAGAACCGGCTGATGCTCGAGGTGGCGATCGACCTGGCGGCCGAGCGCGAGCGCCTGGGCAAGGAAGTGGCGCGGGTGCAGGCCGAAGCCGCGCGGGCACGCGCCAAGCTGGAAAATGCGAGCTTTGTGGAGCGCGCCCCGCCCGCAGTGGTGGCGCAGGAGCGCGAGCGTCTGGCAGGGTTCGAAGCACTGCTGCAACGGCTGAACGAACAGCTCGCGCGGCTGGGCTGAGGCACGCCCCGGGGGGCCTGCCGCTCGCCCTGCGGCCCGAGCCTTCGCAGCGCCATCCGGGAGGAGTCCTCATGAGAGTCCGCAGACTCGCGACCGCGACGATGGTCGTGGTGACGACCGCCGTGGTGGTCATGTTCGCGGCCATGCCGGCAACGGCTCAGGAATCGATCGTCAAGTCCGAGGAGCTCATCCGTCTCCAGGATATCCCGCTCTCGATGCCGGTGAGCTTCGATCGGGCGTACCAGCCCGAGCAGTTGGACTACCTCGCCTGGATCGCAACCCGCGGCCTCGACCCGACGAGCAGCTCATGGACCCCACGCCACCGCGCGTGGGCGCTCTACCGCGCGAACCTGCGCTACAGCATCGAGCAGTCGCTGCGGCAGCGCTGGACCAGCGCCGCCGGGATGATCCGGAGCATCTCGCAGAATCCCGACACCGCGCTCGCCCGGTTCTATGCTGATGCCCTTTCCGCCCAGGAACTCGACGAGGCGCTCGCCTTCCATCGCAGCCCGGCGGGACGGGCATTCCTGGCCTACCAGCGCGAGCTCAAGCGGGTGTACTACGCCGGCCTGCTCGAACTCGAGCGCATTGGTCTCGATCCCGAGTACGGCGGGGCCGACGCTACGCTCGCCGACCGGCGGCAGACCTGGGTCCAGAGCAAGGGCATCCTGCTCGATGCCGAACCGGCGAACTACGCGTTCCATCTGAAATCCGCCCGCGCGCTGATGCCCTGGCTGGATGCGGAACGGCTGGTCTTTGCCCTGCTGGCCGGAGCGCCGCCGGGCACCGAGGCCTTCCAGCTCCTGGACAGGCGCATCGCGCAGGCCGATCGTGAGACGGTGGCCCGCTATCTCGGCTCACCCGCCGCCGAGAAGGAAAAGAACGCCCGCATGGCGTGGCTTGAAACCCTCGCCCGATCACGCGACCTCCTGCCCCTCGCGGTGCATGACATTCGCGCGGTGACCGATGTGGTGCAGCGCTGGCAGAAGATCCGCGCCGATCCGCGCTCGCTGCCGCGCTCGATCGCCGAGCTGGGACCGGCGACGGTCAGCGTGCCGAAGGAATACGCGACGACGGACCTGCGAGAACCCGATGCCATCGCGGGCGTGAAAGCCTGCGTGCCGAACGCCAGCGATGGCACGGCCGCCGCTCTCGTCGAGCGGGCCCGCAGCGCGCCGCCGAACACGATCCAGACGCTGTCACAGCCGGGCAGCAGTCTCTTCATGGCCCGCCAGCGCACCGGGGCCTGTATCCCCACCACCCCGCCCGGCTACCCCATCCCGGCGGTCAACGCCTTCGTCGGGACGGTGCGCGTGGTGGGCATGGACACGGCGCAGGAACGCGCCTGGCGGACCGCGATTGCGCAGGAAATCGCCGCCTTCGGCGCGAGTGACTCGCTGGTGGTCATGCGCAACGGCAACGCCTTCGAGGTGACCTATGCCGTGAATGTGCAGGCGCCGTACGCACTCGTCTATTCCCGCCGCTTCCTCCAGAAGGGCACCTATGACGCGAAGCGCTACCGCATCGTGCAGCGGGGCGAGCAGTACAGCTCCATCACCGTGGCTCAGCGGGGCTCGGGAGACGAGGTGCGCTTCGAGAAGCCGCTCTACTCCACCGCGGAGGAAGTGACCCGCGAGGACGAGCGTCGCGCAAGCGATGCGAAGTCCCTGGGGGAACGGCTCGAGACCGAGCTGGCGGCCGAGCGGCGCGCCCGCGAGGCGAAGTCCGCTCCCTGAGGGGCCACCGCCCGTGCCCCCGGGCGGCCTGCCGACCATCGCTGCTGGCCGCCGGCTCGCCCTGGCCGCGCGGCACGGGTAGGATTCCTCCTACGAGGACCTTCCGGTTCAGGAAGGCCCCGATCCCCGAGGAGGAGACCATCATGCAAACCCCCTGGCGAGCCATCCGGCTCGCATCCCTGGCGGCCGTGGCCG
>CAILKA010000503.1 GCA_903834645.1 uncultured beta proteobacterium | reverse complement strand
GTCGAGGTCGTCACAGTCGTCACAACGAGGGTGGGGCCAGCCTCGCTCCCAGGCTCGCGTCCGCGCAGCTAGTCGGCTACGTGCTCCACGAGGTCCTCGATGCGGCACCCGAAGTAGGCACACAGCTTGTCCAGCACGTCCGTTCCGGTGCTGTAGCCCTTCAGGTTCAGGATCTTCGACAAGGTCGAGCGGTTGATGCCCGTCGCCTCCGAGACCTCCTGGATCGTGATGCGACGGGAGTCCCGAAACTGCTTCTTCTCGAGCTGCTCGGCCAGCTTGAACCGGATCACGGAGACACCTTAGACAATCAAACGTGGAGAAAACTCCACAAACGTGCTTGACAGACCCCAAGCGTTGAGTATCATGCGCATCAGACGTCGCAATCACGCGATGTTTGATGAGTTTTCTCCACATGAGGGTAGCATGAGCACGACCTATCTGACCACCGCCGAGCTGGCCGCTCGCATCAAGTACAACCCGCGCACCATCCGCGAGGAGCTCAAGGACAGCGTGCTGCTCGAGGGCACGCACTACGTCCGCCCGTTCGGGGGGCGCAAGATCCTCTTCGTCTGGGAGTCCATCGAGCGCGACATGCGCCTGGCCTCGGCCGAGGACTCCATCGGGCTGCCGATGGCCAACGGGACCGTGCTGCGTGGCTAAGGTCACCGTCCGCCGGGAGACCGGCAAGCTCGTCATCGACTTCACCTACCGCGGCGTGCGCTGCCGCGAGCAGACCGCGCTTGCCGACACGGCCGAGAACCGGAAGCGCTGCGAGGGCGTGCTCAAGAAGCTGCGCGAGCGGGTCCGCGCCGGCACCTTCGTCTATGGCGAGTTCTTCCCAGGGAGTGCCCTGGCAGAGCGGTTCTCGTCCGACACAGGTGAGCAACTCCCCGGAAGGCGCGCTCTGCGGGTGAGCCCTGCGGCAGAAGCGGCGGTCGCGACTCCCCCCACCCCCACCTTCCGCGACTTCACCACCACCTGGGTGGCTGACCACCGCATCGAGTGGCGCCGCTCGCACATCGCGGTGTTGGAGTCCACGCTGAGCGTGCACCTGCTGCCCGCTTTCGGCGACAGGCCTGTGGGCGCGATCACCAAGTCCGACGTGTTGGCGTTCAGGTCGCAACTCGCCGAGAAGCCCGGCCGCGCCGGCTCCCGGCTCAGCAACAAGCGCATCAACAACGTATTGGGCGTGCTGCGCCGCGCGATGGCCGATGCCGCCGACCGCTACGGCTTCACCTCGCCCTGCACCAACATCAAGCCGCTGAAGATTCGCAAGACCGACGTCCAGCCCTTCTCGCTGGATGAGGTGCAGCGGCTCCTGGCCACCGTGCGCGCCGACTGGCGCGACTACTTCACCCTGCGCTTCCTCACCGGTGTGCGCACCGGCGAGGCCCATGGGCTGAAGTGGAAGTACGTCGACTTCGAGCGCCGCCTCATCCTCATCCGCGAGACCTTCGTGCTCGGCGAGGACGAGTACACCAAGACCGACAGCTCCCAGCGCGACATCCAGATGTCGCAGCCCGTCTTCGAGGCCCTCAGGCGCCAGCACGAGGCCACCGGCAAGCTGAGCGACTACGTCTTCTGCACCCGCGACGGCAACCCCATCGACAACAAGAACTTCAGCGACCGCGTCTGGTACCCGCTGCTGCGCCACCTGGGCCTGGCTCCGCGGCGCCCGTACCAGATGCGGCACACGGCGGCCACCCTGTGGCTCGCGTCGGGCGAGGCCCCCGAGTGGGTGGCGCGCCAGCTCGGCCACGCCAGCACCCAGATGCTCTTTCAGGTGTACAGCCGCTACGTGCCCAACATGACGCGCCAGGACGGCTCAGCCATCGACCGCCTGCTGGCCACCCGGTTCGCCTCCACCAACGTGCCCGGGGTGCAGCCATGAACCTCCTTCGCGCCCCGGCCCGGCTCGTGGCCCACACCGTCTGGCTGCGCGTGGCGTGCTCCAGCGCCTACGGCCCCAGGCCGCACCGCCGGCTGCAAGCTGCGCTCATGCGCTACCTGCACGGCACGGGCATCACGCCGTGTGTGCTGCCCACGCGCGTGGGCCTCTTCGGCACCGGCCGACCGATCCTGCCGCAGGACTGGTCATCGGTGATCGGCTGGCTGCTCGGGCAGCCCGAGGTGGTGTTCGTGCACCGGGAGTTTCCGCGCACGAGGCGGGAGACGGTTCAGGCCCCAACGACCCTTGCCCGGCGGCAGAAGTTGACGAGCTACCCCGGGCTCGCGCAGACGTGGGACGCCGCCTTCCCGGAGCTGCCCGAGATCACGCCCGAGGAGGTGCTCTGGCAGGTCGAGGATGTCTGGCTGCGGCTTGCGGCGTGCGTGCCGGTGATCGTCGAGACCGATCCCGTCTACGAAGATCAATCGACGCTGCGGTTCCGGGGGCTTGTCACCTCCGGAGCAGACGAGATCCTTGAGAAGGCCCTGCTCGATCCGGCGCTCTATCGGTGGCGAGCCGATGGGCGCGCCGGGACTTTTGTCGAGGCCATTGATGTCGAGGACGACGACGTGCTGCTGCGGCTCACGCCCATGCGGGTGGTGAGGCGGTGGGAGGACGGTGCTACCCTCGTTTGGCGGGTGATGGGGCTAACGAGGCAGTTGGGGTTTGCCACCTGGGGAACGACAGGTCCGTCGAGTCCTTGATGGGCAAGCTGCAGGCTCGTCACCTCCAAACTGAACGTCGAGGGGGCGTCCCATGCAGCAGATCCGGTGCGAGGCTTGTAGCCAGGAAGTCGATGCGATTCACATCGTGAACGTCGGCTCGATGGAGCGCGGCTACCGCAGGCTTTGTGGCAAGTGCTTCAACACCGAAATGGCGAGCCGAGCTGCCATCGCCGGCTTCGAGCATGTGGACTTCGAGCCGATCGAGCTGATCGATGCAACTGGGGATCCACATGTCTTCCACTTCCGGGCGCATCTCCTCGGGTCTATCGTCACGCTGGATGCCTTCGAACTGGACCACGAGGGACCCTCGGGTTACCAGTTCCAAGTGATTGGCGAGCCCGAGGATGATCTCTTCGACTTGCTCGCCAAGCTGGTCGCCAAGATGCGCCGAGCCTTGGCCATCAAGCACGTCGAGGATGGGCAATGGGGCCCTCAGGTCACGGACGCTCGCCTTGTCCGGGGCCGAGTCACCAGCGATCTCGAGTCGGACGATCAGGCGCCGATGGTCGTCATCGACGGCCGAGAGGTTTCGTGGGGCGAGTTCGGGCGAATGGTCATGGCCTTCGAAGGCTGGCAATTCAAGCTCGAGTTCCGCGATATCAGCGACGAGGTGTAGGCGGGTGACCCCGTTGACGGCGCTTGCGGTGGTAGTCCACCTGAGAGGCTGACTGCCAACCCATCCGGCACCCACTCGGGTTCATCGTCACATCCGGGTTCTCTCTCCCAGTACACGCAGCCGCTCCGAGGGCTCGCATGGACCTGCGACGTCCCCGGTCGCGTGCACGAGGCGGCTGTCCCCTCGTTGAGCATGCGCCCGTAGTGGGAGCACCACCAGCAGGGGCGCGGGTCTGTCCAGGGGCTGAAGTGGGTGTGGATCGAGGCTTGCATGCCCCGAGCTTGGGGCCTGGCTGGCTCAGAGAACGAGCCAGCCAGGTGCGGCGATCAGCCGTTGCACGCGCTCAGGCGGATCTCGCACGCGACGCCACCTACCGAGCGGCACTGCGACAACGCCCCGGACTCTGCCTGGGACTTGGACGAGGCTACCGCGTAGCCGACCGCACCGTCCGTGCCGCGGGCCACGGCTCCACAACTGCCGTTGCCGAAGGTTGCAACCACCGTGCACCCGCCTCCGCACTGGCCAAGCGCCGCACTGTTGGCGTCGCCCTGACTCTGGTAGTTGGCAGAGATGCCCCCGGCCCGGGTGACGGAGTTGATGGCGATTGCGCCGTAGTAGTCATAGTCGCCGCCTCCCCCACACCCCACCAAGGCCACTGCGAGTACCAGGCAAAGGCTGACCCTGCCCGCGGCCTTGGTCAGCGGGCCTGCTGGTTGCCGGGTACTCATTGCAGCACCCGATAGCCGCGCCCGGCCAGGCACCGTCGGATGACGTTGCGCTGCGAGTTCTCGGCTTCCGCGCCTGCGCCCACGGCGCCAGAGACGGCTCCGACGCGTGCGGAGGCTGAGCGGTTGTAGCCACCGCCTGCCGCAGCAGCGAGCAGCGCGCCAAGGGCAGCACCGGCCAGCGCACCTGCAGCGGCACCCTGGGCTGCGTTGGCGGTCTGCTGGGCAAAACCCTGGCAGTCCTGGAGGTCGCGTTCGAACTTGTTCATGTCCACACCCTGGGTGTCCACGAGCGGGCGGTAGGCGGCGCCCGTGGGCCCAGTGGCGCAGCCGGCCACGAGCGCGGCGCAGCAGGTGAGCGCGACAGCGCGAGAGAAGTTGCGGTTCATGGCGCTTCTCCTCACTTGCTGCCCACGGGCTCGGCACCCAGCACCGGCATGCCCTCCTTCTCCGCGGAGCGGTCGAAGACGAGGGAGCGACCGAAGATGAGCTGCACCCAGGTGGGGTAGGTGTAGGCGGTGCCCTTGTTGTGGTCGATGATGGCGCCGATGCCTCCGCCGAAGATGATGTTGCCGGCCAGGCCCATGTTGGCGCGCGAGATGGCGCGGCCCTGCGCGTCTGGGTGCGCGGGGTGCTTGCAGGTGATGTCGATGTCCTTGCTCGAGCGGCGCACCTGAGTGGTGTCGCCCGAGCGAACGGTGATGGCGCCGTAGTCGTTGGAGACGCGGCACTCCGCGCCGTTGACCATGTCGCCGGCGGCGGTCTTGGTCTCCACCCGCATGGGGTGGGTGGAGTCGTTGACGATGGAGGCACAACCGGTGGTGGCGAGCACGGCGGCGGCTGCTGCCGTGCGGGTGAGAAGGGTCTTGAGCATTGGGTTTCCCTGAGCAAATGGTTTTCGTTGTGACCTGAAGAGACCCTGCTCGACCTTCGTTGGATGGGTCGGCAGGTGCCCGGGGCAGGTCAGCCCCCGGTGCCCGAGAGCGCTGCGCTGAGCCGCTGCTTGCGGCGCGAGAGGGCCGCGGAAGATGAGTCGGTGGAAGCCCCGGCTGGCGTGCCGGGGTCAGGCGCTGACGCGGCAAGGGCAAATGCCGCCGCCTGACCCAGCTCCCGATCAAAGATCGTCCAGACCCGGCCGATTTGGCCCGGGGTGAGGGCGGTCAGGCTCACGCTGGCCAGGAGGGAGGCTTCGAAGTCGCGCAGCCCCGCGCCGGCTGGCCGCTGCACCGTCCACAGCGCCAGGAGCATCCAGCAGGTGGCCTCGTCGCCGATGAGGGCCGTGGCCGCCTGGACCGCCTGGCGGGTGTCCTCCTCGGGGTTCAAGCCGCGCACGAGTTCGGGAAGCTCCTCGATGAGGCCACCACCCTCCAAGTGCCCGGCGATGGAGACGACGAGCTGCTCGAGGTTCGGGTTGGCCGGGCCGAAGGGATTGATGGCTGCCTCTGCAGCGTCGACATCGGGGCCCTGCCGGCGCAGGAAGGCCGGGATGTCGACGTCGCTGAGGCTCGCCGCGGGCTGCACGCGCGCCGAGCGCCACAGGGAAGGCTTGGTGAGGTCCGAGGTCATGGACATCACCGGCGGCGGGCTGGAGCGGGCCACCTTCGCAGCGGACAGGATTTGGTACGGGGAAGGGGAGTGGGAAGACGCGTGGGAAGACGCGCTCGTGCCGAACTTCATCCCCGCGCCCGCGCCGCCCGCCTGAGCACGGTTGGAAGCGAGCACGCTGCCCGTGGCCCCCCATCCGGCGGCGAGCATCGACTTCACGCGGTGCAGCACGCTCTCGTCCTTCGGCTTGTCGGCCTCGGCCCGCTCGTGCACGAGCACCGCATGGGTGTGGCGGGTGACGAGTCGGTGCGCCACGGCGAGCTCGCGGGCCCTTGCGCTCGAGCCGTCGCTCGCGTCTGCCGGGTCCGTCAGGCTGGCCGGATGCGCGGCGCCGTGGCGGGATTGCTGGGCTTCGAGCTCATCGGCCGCTTCCCACGCCGCGATACGCCGTGCCGCAGCGATGCGCGGCAGGTCGTCCCCAGCGATCTCGGTGACGGCCTCCACACAGGCGAGCTCCTGCTCGGCACCCCCCTCACCCCTCGCGAGCAGCCGCACGCGTGCGGGCCGGGCCGGAGCGATCGGGTCACCGAGCAGGTCGACGTCGCCCGGCTGCCGACCGAAATCCTCGAAGCCGGCGAGGGCGAGCAGCGTGTCGCCCCCGAAGGCTCCTGCGGGCAGCGGCAGCTCCCAGGCGGGCGAGCCGCACCCCTCCCACTGCACGCGCAGCCCTGTCCAGACGCGCTGGCGCATGCGCTGCAGCATCCGCTCGGCAGCCGCCTCCAGTTGCTCGCCGGGGGTGGCGAACTCGCAGGCCCCGCCCGTGGCCTCGGCCAGGTGGCGCAGCACGGTCTCTGCCGGGGAGGTGCCCACGCCGATCACGAACACGCGGTGGCCGCTGCGGCGGGCGCGCTGGATCATGCGGCGCGTGTCCCAGACCTCGCCGTCGGTGACGAGGAGCACGTCGGCTCGGCTCGGCGCCTTGCCGTTCTCCTCCTCCAGGTAGGAGGGCAGGGCAAAGGTGGCCAGCAGCGCCTGCTCCATCTCGGTGCCGCCCAGGTCGGCATGGGTGCCCGAGATGGCTTGCTCGAGCGCGCGCCGGGTGGCGGGCGTGCAGCGGATCGGGGCCAGGATCGGGGCCACGGCCGAGCCGAAGCGGGTGAGGCTCACCTCGTCGGCTTCCCGCAAGCGGGCCGCCACGCCCTGCAGGGCCCGGCGGGCGGAGGCGATACTGTCGCCGCCCATCGAGCCCGAGCAGTCCACGAGGAGCTTGAGGGCCAGTGGGGACGCTTCCTGCTCCAGCACGGGCACCTCGAAGGCTGCGACGCCCACCCCCTGGCTCCAGGCGAGCACGCCCGTGGTCTGGCTGGGCGCCTCGGCAGGCGGCGTGACGAGCAGCACCACGTCCCGGTCCAGCCGCGCGCCTGGGGCGAGTTCCAACTTCAACCCCTCTTCCACCACCGAGGCGCGAACCTCATGCGTAGGGCACTCCACGGCAGCCAAGGCCAGCGCACCTGCCACGAGCAGCGAGAACTCGAGCGGGTAGTCGGCGTCCAGTGCCGCTTCCGGCACCTGGTGCGCGTGCAGGCCCGAGGACTCGGGCGAGCCGTAGCGCGGGGCGATGGTGGTGGGAATGGCCAGGCGCAGCCGCCCCTGCTCGAAGGCCACGAGCTGCGCGAAGCGGATCTCGAGCACCACCT
>CAILKA010000502.1 GCA_903834645.1 uncultured beta proteobacterium | reverse complement strand
GGCTACGCCGAGGTGCGCGCACGCGGACACACGCAGCTGCTCGATGGCATCGAGGATTTCCGCACCGAAGAGGGCCACGGGGTCCTCAAGGTCTGGATGAGCCACGGCGACAAGGTGACCGAGCTGCCGCCAGGTTTCAAGCTGATGGCCAGCACGCCAAGCTGTCCGATCGCGGGCATGGCCGACGAGGCACGCGGCTACTACGCCGTGCAGTTCCACCCCGAGGTCACGCACACGGTGCAGGGTCGGGCGATGCTGGAGCGCTTCGTGCTCCAGGTATGCGGCGCGCGGCCGGACTGGATCATGCGTGACCACGTCGCCGAGGCCATCGCGGCCATCCGCGAGCAGGTGGGTGACGAGGAGGTGATCCTCGGCCTGTCGGGCGGCGTGGACTCCAGCGTGGCGGCAGCGCTGATCCACCGCGCGATCGGCGACCAGCTCACCTGCGTCTTCGTCGACCACGGCCTGCTACGCCTGAACGAGGGCGATGACGTCATGGAGATGTTCGCAGGCAGGCTGCACGCTCGCGTGGTGCGGGTGGACGCGAGCGAGCTCTTCATGCGCGAACTCGCAGGCGTGCACGACCCCGAAGCCAAGCGAAAGATCATCGGCCGCCTCTTCGTCGATGTGTTCAAGCAGGAGGCCGCGAGGCTGAAGGCTGGCGGTGGCGGCCACCGTGGGGCCACGTTCCTGGCCCAGGGCACGATCTATCCGGATGTGATCGAGTCCGGTGGTGCGAAGACCAAGAAAGCCACCACGATCAAGAGCCACCACAACGTGGGTGGCCTGCCCGAGCAGCTGGGCCTGAAGCTGCTCGAGCCGTTGCGGGATCTCTTCAAGGACGAAGTGCGCGAGCTCGGCGTCGCCCTCGGCTTGCCCCGCGACATGGTGTATCGCCACCCCTTCCCGGGCCCGGGGCTGGGCGTGCGCATCCTCGGCGAAGTGCGACGCGAGCACGCAGACCTTCTGCGCCGCGCAGACGCGATCTTCATCGAGGAGCTGCGCGCCACGGCCGATCCCGCCGACGGGCGCAGCTGGTATGACAAGACCTCACAGGCCTTTGCCGTGTTCCTGCCGGTCAAGAGCGTGGGCGTGATGGGCGATGGCCGTACCTACGACTACGTCGTGGCCTTGCGCGCCGTGCAGACCAGCGACTTCATGACGGCCGACTGGGCCGAGCTGCCCTATTCCCTCCTGAAGAGGGTCTCGAGCCGCATCATCAATGAAGTGCGCGGCATCAACCGCGTGACCTACGACATCAGCTCCAAGCCTCCGGCGACGATCGAGTGGGAGTGACCTTCGGGCCCTATCGGTCCATAGAGACCTGCTAGGTGGGCATCTGCGAGCCCGCGCCGGCCGTCCGGTGCGAGCAGCCGAGGAAGCGGGGCAGTGCGTCAGCGGACAAGGGGCGCGTCACGATCGGCCCCTGCACCACGTCCACGCCTGCTGCCTTCACACCTGCCAGCTGTTCGTGCGTCTGCACGCCCTTGGCCATCACCAGCAGGCCCAGTGCGTGGCCATAGGTCGCCAAGCATCGCACCATGCCCAATGGCCGGCCCAACCGGTCGGCCTGGGGCAACAGATCCCCCGAGATCTTGACGAGCGACAACGGCAGGCGAGCCAGCCAGTAGGGCGAGGTGGGCGCCAGGCCAAAGTCGTTGATGGCGGTTCGCACGCCCGAGGCTTTCAGTTCACGCAGCACGTTCAGGCTGTACTCGAGGTTGGTCATCAACACCGACTCGTCCAGGTCGATGGCGACCTGGCCTGGGGCCAGGCCGTAGCGCTGCGTCGTCGTCAGCAACCTGTCGACGAAGTGCGGATCGCCGAGCGACCTCGGAGACACGCTGAAGGAAACCGTGATGCCCAGACCAGCGCCGGCCAGTTCGGCAGCGGTGTCGACAGCGTGTGCGGTGACGAGCCGATCGAGTTCGAGCTCCAGCCCGCACAGGCTCGCGGCCTGCCGGAGGTCGGGCCCGGAGAGCTTCGCGCCGCCCGGAAGGGTCAGCACGGCAGTGGCCTCGACGCTGTCTACAGCCAGTGAGAGGGCGCTCCACGCGACATCGAAGAAGAGTTCGAGACGACCCTCCTCGAGCGCGACGGCCACCTGTGGTCCATCGAGAGCCAGGTTCGTGGTGGAACCGGCCCGGGAAGGTTCGAATGCCTGCATGGAGACTCCTGCCAAGCGTTGAAAAGAGACTGAACTACCGGCTATATCGGCCACAGGTGCCGAAACTTTTGCCGGACGTCGGCAACCCCGGATGCCCTGGTGGGCCCCGTGGCCGTAGGCGCTGGCAACGGGCCGGCACAGTGCCCGGACAAGGCGCAGAACAGGAGTGAAGTGCCGTGCCGGGAGGGCTGCATGCGGCGACAATCTCCACGACGACCGTATCTGCTGCGCGTGCCCCAGGATGACTCCCCTCGATGACCAGCAAGCCATGAGCTTGGCCCTGCAGCAGGCCCGACTGGCTGATGAGGCGGGAGAGGTGCCGGTCGGCGCCATCATCGTGTGCCCCGATCCGCTCGCGCCCTCGGGCTGGCAGGTCGTGGGAGCCGGCTACAACCAGCCACTGGGCCGGCACGATCCGACCGCCCACGCCGAGGTGGTTGCCCTGCGTGAGGCAGCCAGCCGCATCGGCAACTACCGGCTGCCCGACTGCGAGCTCTTCGTCACGCTCGAGCCCTGCGCCATGTGTGCGATGGCCACGCTCCATGCCCGGCTGCGCCGCGTCGTGTTCGCAGCCGCCGATCCCAAGACGGGCGCTGCCGGGTCGGTCGTCGACCTGTATGCGCACCAGGGCTTAAATCACCAGACCGAGATCCAGGGCGGTGTGCTGGCCGAGCCTTGCGGCGAGCTGCTGCGAGCCTTTTTCGCCCGGCGCCGGGCCGAACGGCGGTCCAGCCGAACCCCGCCTCCTCAGGAAGCCCGGGGCTGACCGGGCGCAGGACGCCTCGTACCGGCCTGCCCCAACGACCTCTGTTTCTCTCCCTCACCACGCCATGACCTCACTCACGATCTTTGCCCCCTCGGGCGCGCCCTCGAGCATCCCCCCAGCCCGACTTGCGGTTCGCCGCCTGCGCGCACTGGGATTCGATGCCAGGTTGGACGAGGCTGCCTTGCTGCGCCATCAGCGATTCGCGGGCGACGACGACAGCCGGCTTGGCGCACTCCACCGGGTTGCACGCGAGGCACCCTCGGTGGCGATGGCCCTGCGTGGCGGCTACGGCATGACACGGCTGCTCGACCGGGTGGACTGGAAACTGCTGGCCCGCAGTTGCGAGCGCGGCACCCGTTGGGTGGGCTACAGCGACGTGACCGCGCTGCACCTGGGCTTGCTCGCGCATACCGGCTCCGTGAGTTGGGCAGGCCCGATGGCCACGGGCGATTTCGGGCGGGCCGAGGCCGATGGCGGCCTGGACGACGTCACGGTGGGTTGTTTTCAGGAAGCGATGTCTGGCGAGCTCGAGGCGGTGGGCTTTCGGGCTCCGGTGGGCTTCGATGGCCTGGAGACGCGCGGCACGCTCTGGGGCGGCAACCTGGCGATCGTGTGCGCCATGCTGGGCACGAGCCACTGGCCCTCGGTGCGTGGCGGCGTGCTCTTTCTCGAAGACGTGGGTGAGCACCCTTACCGCATCGAGCGCATGCTGCTGCAACTGCACCAGGCGGGCGTGATCGCTCGGCAGAAGGCGGTGCTGCTGGGCACCTTCACCGAGTGGGAGAAGGCGCCCAACGATCGGGGCTACGGGCTGAAGGAGGCGATCGAGGCGCTGCGTCACCGCACGAGCGTGCCCATCCTCACCGGACTTCCATTCGGGCACGTGCGCACACGCGTGACGCTGCCGGTCGGGCGCCGGGTCACCGCCGCCGTGACTGGACGAGACGCGTTCGTGGCCTGGGGTCGCTAGCTGGCTGGCCCCGAGCAGGGCCCAGACCACGGTCGGCGGGTTCCGCAGGCCACGGGCCCGTCGCTTGTCCGAACGCGCCCAGGCACCCCCTCTGGAGGTGGTGCGCCCCCTGTCTGTATCTCAGCGCTTGAGCGCCACCTCCAGGAACTTGAGCATCTGCTCGTACAGTGCGTTGTTGGTGGCCTCCACCCCGTAACCGTGGCCCTCGCCCTTGCCGACAAAGTAGTGCTTGACGGGGTTGCCCGCTTTTTCGAGCGCCTCGGACATGCGCCGGGCCTGAGCGGGAGGCGTACGGGTGTCTTCATCGCCGATGTACATGAAGACGGGCACCTTGATGCGCTCGGCATTGAACAGGGGTGACATCTCCCGCACCAGCGGCTCGTCGAAGTCCTTCACGCCCTGCAGCCTGCGCCAGAATTCGAGGGCTGCGGGGCTCTCCGAGTAATCCGCCTCCTTGTGCTGGAACTTCAGGTCCGCCACAGGCAGCCCCGATATCGCGCAGGCAAAGGGATTCGTGGGACGAGTTGCGGCGTGCAAGGCCGCGTAGCCGCCATAGCTGGCTCCGGAGATGCACATCCGCGCAGGATCGGCGAATCCCTGGTCGACGGCCCACTTCGCCGCGTCCTCGTGGTCATCCGACATCTGCTTGCCGTAGGTGCCGAAGCCCGCGTAGTAGATGTCCGACCCGAGTTGCGGCGTGACGCGGAAGTTCGGCAGCACCACGGCGTATCCGCGCGAGGCCAGGATCTGGGCTTCGCGCGAGCCGAAGGAGGCTCCGAATCGTCCGCCCTGCACCACGTCGCGAGCTTGCGGGCCACCGTGGATGTGGACTATCGTGGGCAGGCGGGTGCCGGGCTTGTAGTCGCGCGGCAGCACGTAGTAGGACGGGATCTGCAGGCCGTCGCGTGTCTTCAGCAGGAAAGGGCGCACCGGGGCGAGCTTGCCCTCCAGCCACGGCCGCGCAAAGCCGATGTCCTCCAGCGCACGCCGCTCGGAGTCGAACAGAAGGAAACGGCCAGGGGAAGTGTCCGAGTAGGAACTGACCAGGAAACGCTTGGAGCGCCCCGTGCCGGAGAACACGTTGGTGCGGTTGGGCAGCGTGGCATCCAGCGTGGCCTGGATCTTGGCGTAGGCCTCGTCGAGCCATACGGTCTCCAAGCGGTCAGCGTCCACCCGGATCCCGACGAGCTTGCCCATTCCATCCTCGCCGCCGAAGACGAGGCTCCTGAGTACCTGACCGTCCGGCGACGCGCCGAGATCGTACTGGGGATGCTGCGCGATCATCTCGGCGACCTTGCGCTGCTCCGGGTCGTACTTGAAGATCGCCATGTTCTTGCGGCCCTCGTTGCCCGACACATACAGGTGCTTGTCGTCGGGATCGAAGGCCAGCGGCACAAAGGCCGGCGGCTTGGTCGCGTCGTAGCGGGCCAGTTCCTTCCAGGGGGCCTCGGCGTTGGAGCGGTAGTACACGATCTCCTCGGTGCTGGCCCCACGGCCGCGGGCCATGGCCACGCGCGGCACGAGCTTGCTGTCCAGGATCCAGCGCCCGATGCGGTCGCTCGGCCGCCCGGCGGTGAGCAGGCGGTACCGTCCGTTGACCAGGTTGATCCGGTAGAGATCGAACGAATCATCGTTGCTCACGACACCCGAGACGATCATCTCTTCAGTGGTGCCGGGGATGGTAGCCACAGGCTCCATCGCAAAGAAGCCGCCTGTGCGCGCACGGTCAAGCTGCCGCGCCGTCTTGGCCAGTTGCAGCTGTTCCTTGCCGTCTCGCGAGATCACGAAAAGCCCGCCCGAGCGCGGCGAGTCCTGGCCGCTGGGCGCGTTGAGCTGGATCGCGCGGAAGAGGATCCGGTCGTTGCCGACCCAGCGCAACTGGCCCACATCGATGTTGTTGTAGTTGGTCAGCGCATTGGCCTTGCGCTCGTCGAGGTCGATGACGACGAGGTTCATGCGCCCGGCGATGTCCGAGGTCGTGGCCAGGTAGCGCCCATTGGGCGAGGCGACCATCTCGGTGAAGGCGGCGCGCTTGTGGAAGTCCGCCAGAGGCAAGGGGCCCTGGGCGGCGGGTGCCGCGGCCTGGGCGGACGACTGGGCCGGCAACCAGGCCGCCAGCGAGACGAGGAGGGCGGCGCCCAGGGAGCGTCGCAGCGTGGAAAAGGGTAGGTGCTTCATGGCGCGAAGTGTAGGCGGGCGCAACGTGGCCGCGTGAACGGTGGGGCTGCCCGCGTGAGGCCTGGGGGCAGGGCTGAGGATGCGGGCACGCTGGGCGCCTGCCACGCAGCTTGGATCCAACCCGCTGAGTGATGACACGTGATCGGGAGAAGGTGCTTCACGCCCGCCATCGTACTCGGGCTCCATCACGATGCCGGGCCTGTTGCGATGAGCGGGAGGTACAACTGCACAGACCGCGCCTGGGCGGCATGAACGGCGGGCCGGTTCGCGCCCCGGCCACGTGATCGAGTCAAGGCTTGCGGCCCGATACCATCCAGGCGAGCAACCCGATCGGAGAGTCGATGCGCTGGGACTTCAGGTCTCGCAACCCTGCCTGTGAGAGGGCCTCGAGGAACGTCGCCAGGCTGGTCTCATCGAGCGCGGCCCGATGCATGGCCTGGAGTCGTGCGCACTCGGCCACATAGCCCGCCTCACGGTCCGAGAGCGTGGTGAGCGCGGAGTCAAGATGACCTTCGCGCGCCGGCCCGGTCAGTGCCGTGATGCCCTGCAGCATGTCCATGAGCGGGGCACTGCGGGCGCCCGCCGCCTCCATCCTGGCCTTCAATGCGTTGACCGCCTGGTTGTAGCCATCGCGCACTGCGATGGCGTGCATCATTCGCTCCAGCGGGTCGGAAGGCGCGGTCGCGATCGCGCGCAGCATCGCACGGGCATGCTCGAAGAGCCGGACTTCATGCAGCGCGAAGCCGATGTCCGACAGGTTCACCGATGCGACGCGGTCGATCACCGATCCGCGGGCGTGCATCACCGCGTGCAGCCGCGCACCGCCTGCAAGCCATGCCCAACAGGCCTCTGCAGCCTCTTCCCGGTGCACGTACTCGAGTCCGAAATTGCTCAGGACGGCGTCCACCCCTCCCGGGGGAGGGAGTGCGTCGGCAAAGTCCTGGCCCGTGCGCAGGGTCATGCGGGTGCCGGCAGCCGCATCACGCGCGGCAGGCCAATCGGCCGAATCGATGCAGATCCAGTGCACTTCCGCCAGAGCCTTCTCACGGCCTCGCAGGAGCATGCGTGGCAGCACGGCAGGGCCACTCCCGACATCGGCGACGACTGCGCTCCTGCCCAGCCAGGACAGTTGCTGCAGCCAATGATCACGCAAAGCAATCGCGACCGGATCGTCGGCTTCGAGATCGATGGCGCCTCGGTCGCTACGCGACCACAACGCCGACCAGGGTTCAGTGCTCAGGCAGGGCCTCCATGCGGGTGATGGCCTCGATGAGCGCGCGAAAGGCCGCGCGCTCGGGCGGTGTGAGCTCGGGATGCCAAGCATCCATCAGCAGGATGCCACGGGGGTGGTTCGACGGGTTGGCGGCAGCGTGCTCGAAAGTGTCGTCAAAGACCAGGGGCTCGCCTTCGCGCCAATGGTGCCGGCCCACATTCGTCAGCTCCAGGTAGCAGCCCGGCGGCACCTGGAACGGAATGTGTATGACCACGCGCGCATTGGTCACGCCATGGTGCGGCTCGATGCGCGTGTGCGGCCGCAGTATGGAGAAGCAGATCTCCGGGGCCTGGCCGTCTATGCGGCACAGGTCCAGGCCATCGAGCAGGGCGCCAGTGCGCGGGAACCGTGCGTGGTTGGCGTCGTAGCGGCGACCGTGCCTGAAGAAGAAGAGCGCATCCCATGAGGCGCCGGCTGGCCCGGACACGTATTCGCCGGAGCTCGCTGTGGGGTTCTCCCCCAGGAAAGGCTCGATGCCGTCACCGGCAGCAAGGGCACCGCTGAATTCGCGCCTCATGTCCTCGAAGGCGGCAAGCAAAGGGGGCACGAGCGGATGGGAACTGGGGTCGAGGAAGCCGCCGGTGCGCAGCCCCGGGATGAACATGAGTTTGGGTCGCTGCGTGGGATGGCTGGAAAAGACGCTGGCCTTGCCGAGGTAGCCAGCCAGAGCCCGATCGATCCGGAAGAGGGCCTTGGGCTCGAGATCGCGACGGATGTCGGAGTAGGCATCTTGCAGGTACTCGGCGCGCAACTCGCTCATGGCTGTGACGCGCCTGGCCCAGTGCGAGGGGTCTGGCAGGCCGAGCGCCTCGAGCGAGCCGGCATCGAGGCCCTGAGCAGCTCGTCGGGAAGCCTGGTGCCAGCAGCGCAGTGCATCCAGGCTTCGCCCGGTGCGGTGCGAGAGCTCGGCGAGCAACATCCAGACCTGAGCGACATCGATGCGGCCCCAGTCCAGCTGGTCCCGGAGGGCACCCAGCACGGCGTCGGTGTGGGAGGGCGAGAGGGTGGCCTGGTGCCGCAGGGCGCGCACCGCGTCGATCATGGCCGCGTGCGACAAGGCTGCTGCACCAGGCGTCGTCAAGGCCTGTGGGGCCGCACCCAGGCTGGCAATCCAGGCGGCGACTTGGGGGCTGTCCGCGAGCGGCGCGGGATCTGGGTCTTGTGGCATCGCAACGGGCCGGCAATACGAGCCGGAGGTGCCTGGCGTGAGGGCGGCACCGCCCATGGGCAAGAAAAAAGGGCTCCGAAGAGCCCTTTCTCGGCCAGGGCCCCGGCCCTTGCGGGGCCGAGGTCGCCTGGAGATGGAGGCTGGTTCACAGCCTCCCGGGCCTCAGAAGGCCTGCTGGACGCGGAAGTAGACCTGGCGGCCCAGCGCGTCGTACAGGTAGAAGTTCCACGGACGGCCGTCGTAGGTGATCAACTGAGGCATCTTGCCCTCGAGGTTGACCACACCCACCGAGAGCGTCGTCCGCGTCGGATGACGGTAGGTGACCGCCATGCTCGCCGTGGTGTAGGCCTTCGTCAGGGAGGTCCCTTCGCCGTTCTTGTCGATGTGGTTGATCGTCAAGTTGGTCGCGAAGCGGCCGTACGTCCAGGTGTTGGCCAGGTTCGCACGCATCTTGGGCGAACCCTGCGTACCGACCAGGTTGTCGCCATCGTTGATGGTGTACTTGTCGACGATGCTCACCGTCCAGTTGTTCTGGAGCCGGCCGTAGGCGCCCAGCTTGAAGTCGGTCTTGGCGGAGAGGTCGTAGCCGCTGGTTTCGATGTTGCCTTCGTTGATCGAGCCGCGCGTGATGTTGGTGATCTGGCCATTCGCGGGAGCGCGGGTGACCGAGAACGCCGCGGGCACGGGGCCGAGAGCCGGATTGGCCAGACGGTTCAGGATCGTCTGGGCGCTCATCGTGGTGATGCGACCGTTGATCTGGATGTTGTAGGCATCCAGAGAGAGGCTCAACCAATTCGTCGGATCGAACACCGCACCGAAGCTGCTCTGCTTGGACGTCTCAGGCTGGAGGCCAGGGTTGGCGATGACCGTCGAGTCGACCTGGATCGACACGAGCTGGCGCGAATCAGGCACACCGTCACCGTTGGTATCGCCGCACTGGACCGGCGTGCCACCAAAGGCGCGGCAGGTGCGGAAATCGGTAACCGAGTCAGCCGAGAAGGAGGGCTTCTGGGTGAGCTGGTCCAGCGACGGCGCACGGAAGCCTTCGCCCATCGAGCCGCGCAGCGTGAGGTTCTTCATCGCCCGCCACTTGGCGGCGATCTTGGGCGAGAAGGACTTGCCGTTGCCACCCGGGCCGTTCACATACTCGTCCTGGCGACCGGCCAGCGACAGCTCGAGGTCCTTGAGGACAGGAAGGGCCACTTCGAAGAAGGCCGAGTTGATGTCGCGTGAACCGGAAGCCGAGTTGCCCGCCGACCCTTCGATGATGCCGGCTTCAGACTGCGGGTCGTAAAGGTCGGCGTAGGTTTCGGAGCGGGTCTCGAAGCCGACTGCGCCCGTCACTGCCCGGCCCTGGATCTTGAAGAGATCCATGGAGGCCATGGCGTACATCTCCTTCGAATCCCAGGTGCTGTTGCGCGAGATCGTGGACTTCACGCTGTTGAGCACGTCAGCAGAGTTGCCGAACGGGTTGAAGATGTTGTAGCGGCCACTGGTGATCGCCGACTCCAGCAGGGGGCGGACGATGTAGTTTTGCCCCATCTCCTGGTAGCGGTACTTCTCGGACCGGAAGCCGACGTCCAGGTCGACCTTGTTGAACAGACGGCCCTTGACGCCCACGAGGCCGGAGCTCACGGTGGCATCAGAGCTGCTGTCACGCGGGCCGGCGGCGGCCATGCGGTGGCGCAGGGTCAGGCCGGTGGGCGCAGCGGCGGCCAGGCCCGGCACGGCAGCGGTAATGGTTTGGTAGGCCGGGCTGGTCGGCGTCAGCAGCACCGCGACCGGCGTGGGCGCGTAGCGGCCGAAGGTGGTGACGTTGGAGATGGTCGCCGAAGCGTAGGCCGTCCAGTCGTCGTTGATGTTGAATTCGCCGTTCGTGAAGACCGACCGGTTGCCGTAGGAAGCCTCGTTGGCCGCCGTTGCGTTGAAGTTGAACGAGCAGATCGAGCCGGAGACCCAGAAGTCGTTCTTCGTGCAATCGAAACCGGGGACGGCCGTGAAGCCAACGCCCGGGCGGAAGTAGTTGTTGCCGAAGGTCGACAAGCCGAGCGTGCCGCCGCCCAGCTGGTCGCGCGTGTAGATCATGCCGCGCTTGTTGACCGAAACGCCGGCGAAGATACGACCCTTGGCACCGGAGGCGCCCATCAGCAGCGAACCTTCCTTCGTGTCGCCGCCGTTGACTTCGGGGTTGCCCTCGCCGTAGCTGGCCTGCAGGCCGTTGAAGTTCTTGCGGGTGATGAAGTTGACGACCCCGCCGATGGCATCCGAACCGTACACGGCCGAGGCGCCGTCAGACAGGATTTCCACGCGCTCGATGGCTGCAAGCGGGATCTGGTTCAAGTCTTGAGCCGAAGCGGAAAACGGCGCCTTCGAGATCCGGCGGCCGTCGACCAGCACCAGCGTGCGGTCCGAGCCCAGGCCACGCAGGTCGATGTCAGCCAGCGCCTGCGCCGAGCTGCCCGACTGCGGCTTGAAGTTGCCGAAGGAAGAGAACGTGATGTCACGCATCAGCTCGGCCACCGAGTTCTTGCCGCTCGCCTCGATGGCGGCGCGGTCGATCACGGTGATCGGCAGGGCGCCTTCGGTCTCGGCGCGCTTCAGGCGCGAGCCGGTGACTTCGATGCGCTGGTCGGCTTGGGCGCCGCTTTGCTGCGCTTGCGCGACAGGCAGCAGCGCCAGGCCACCAAACGCCAGGGCGACGGCCTTGGCGATGGTGGACGGCTGGATCTTCAGGGAGGTGGCCATGGTTTCCTTCCAAATGCAACGCCCATGCAGGGCACAAGAGCTTGCCTTCGGGTGCATGTGCCCGTCGGCTCGGTATTCAAAGCCTTCCGAGTGTCCCCTTCCCAAGGCGGATCGACACACAAGGGTTTCCCCGCATGTGTCAACAAATGACAACACCTGCACCAGATTAGTGCGCTTCAATTTGGTGCGCACATGCGGCTCGTGCCGACCGCGGGCGCGGGCGCGGAACGATCGACGGGGAGGCCATCGGGTACAGGCGGCCCAGGCCGCCTGGGCTCAGCGCGGGGCCAGGCGGATTGCGCCGTCCAACCGAATCACCTCGCCGTTGAGCATGTCGTTCTCGACGATGTGCTGCACGAGCCTGGCATAGTCCCGGGGTGTGCCAAGGCGGCTGGGGAAGGGCACGCTCGCCGCCAGCGCATCCTGCACCTCCTGGGGCATGCCGAAGAGCATGGGCGTGCCGAAGATGCCGGGCGCGATCGTCATGTTGCGGATGCCATTGCGCGCCAGGTCGCGGGCGATCGGCAGCGTCATGCCCACCACGCCGCCCTTGCTGGCGGCGTAGGCAGCCTGGCCGATCTGGCCGTCGTAGGCCGCGACACTGGCCGTGGAAATCAGCACGCCGCGCTCCCCGGTGGGCTCGGGCTCGTTGCGGCACATCGCC
>CAILKA010000501.1 GCA_903834645.1 uncultured beta proteobacterium | reverse complement strand
ATGATCCAGCTCGGCTACGACGAAGCGCCCCGCGTGCCGCTGTTCCAGCCCACGATGGACGTGGCGATGCAGAAGAACGTGCAGGGCTACACCTACTGGTTCCACCTGCAGCCCGACTACCGCGACCTGTCCAAGAGCTGATTGCACACATCGGGTGCGCCACCTGCGCCGTACGCCCCCGCCACTTCTCGAAGCAGAGGACACATGGACACGCCAGCCTACGTGGACGCTGCCGCCAGTGCAGTGGGCCTCACCATCGACCCGCGGCACCGCAGCGCGGTGATCTTGCACATGCAGCTGGCGGCCTCGATGGCCGCACGGCTGCAGGGCGTGCCGCTTGGCCCCGAGGACGAGTCGGCCAACGTGTTCCGGCCAGTGGGGCCGGATGACCTGCCGGGCGGTGCGATGGCCGCTGGCGCGCCAGCCGATGCCACCCCTGCTGCAGGTGCCCAGCGATGAGTGCGCCGGTCGAGCGCCATCCTGCAGTTGCCGACACCGCGCTGGCGCGAGTGCAGGCCAGCCTCTCGCGCATTGCCGCCACCGATGCGCAGGTCAACGCCTTCACCGACGTGCTGGCCGAGCGTGCGCTCTCGCGCGCCGAGGCGCTGGACCGCAGCGGCCACGCGGGGCCGCTGGCTGGCGTGCCCTTTGCGGTGAAGAACCTCTACGACGTGCGGGGGCTGCCCACGCGGGCGGGCTCGAGGATCGGCCGCGAGGCGGTGCCCGCCACGCGTGACGCCGCGCTCGTGCGCCGGCTCGAGGCGGCCGGGGCGGTGCTGGTGGGCGCCCTCAACATGGACGAGTACGCCTACGGCTTCACCACCGAGAGCACGCATGACGGCCCCACCCGCAACCCGCATGCGCTGGATCGGCTGGCCGGTGGCTCCTCGGGCGGCTCGGCCGCGGCGGTGGCGGCCGGGCAGGTGGCGCTGAGCCTGGGCTCGGACACCAACGGCTCCATCCGCGTGCCCGCTGCGTTGTGCGGCGTATTCGGGCTGCGCCCCACCTTCGGGCGCCTGCCGCGCACGGGGAGCTATCCCTTTGCCGCGAGCCTGGATGCGCTGGGCCCCTTTGCACGATCGGTGCGGGAACTGGCGCTTGCCTACGACGTGCTCCAGGGCCCTGACCTTGAAGACCCGGCCTGTGCCCAGCGGCCTGCTGCACCGGTGATGCCGGGGCTGGAGGAGGGGGCGGAGGGCTTGCGCATCGGCGTGCTCGGGGGCTGGTTCCAGACCCAGGCCCTGCCGCCGGCGCTCGCGGCCGTGGAGCGGGTGGCGCAGGCGCTGCAGGCCCATCGGATCGTCGAGTGGCCGGAGGCGGAGCGTGCGCGTGCGGCCGCCTTTGTCGTCACGAGCGCCGAGGGCGCCGCGCTGCACCTGCCCGACCTGCGCACGCGCGCGCTCGATTTCGACCCCATGACGCGCGACAGCTTCATTGCCGGCGCACTGCTGCCCGCCGCCTGGGTGGTGCAGGCGCAGCGCGTGCGCGGCTGGTTCGCGCGCCGCGTGGCCGAGAGTTTTCGCGACGTGGACGTGGTGCTGGCACCGGCCACGCCCTGCGCCGCACCGCCCATCGGCACCGAGTGGCTCGAGGTGGGCGGCCAGCGCCTGCCGGCACGCGCGAGCATGGGTTTGCTGACGCAGCCTGTGTCGTGCATCGGGCTGCCGGTGGCCACGGTTCCCGTGTGGGGCTGCGACCCCGCTGAGCCTGGGTTGCCCCTGGGCGTGCAGGTGATCGCCGCCCCATGGCGAGAGGACCTGTGCCTGCGCGT
>CAILKA010000500.1 GCA_903834645.1 uncultured beta proteobacterium | reverse complement strand
GCCGATCACGCCGTGCTCACGATCGACACCCCGGCCGGTGAGTACGCGCTGGAGGCGGAATGGGTCGTGGCCGCGGACGGTGGGCGCTCAGCCCTGCGCGCGATGCTCGAGCTCAAGCTCGAAGGCGCCTCCTACGAGGGCTTCTTCGTGATTGCCGACATTCGGGTCGACCTGCCGCTGCCCACCGAGCGGCTCGCCTTCTTCGATCCCGACTGGAACCCCGGCAACACGGTGCTGATGCACCGCGAGCCGCACGGCATCTGGCGCGTGGACTACCAGCTGCCCGCTGGCGAGACGCCCGAGCAGGCTCTGCGCCACGAGTCCCTCAAAGCGCGCATCGAGGCCACCCTGGCGATGATCGGGCATGCCGGTGCATCCTGGGAGATGGACTGGGCCTCCGTCTACTCGGCGCGCACGCTGACGCTGCCCGACTACTGCTGCGGCCGCGTCCTCTTCACCGGAGATGCGGCGCACCTGCTGCCCATCTTCGGCGTGCGCGGGGCCAACACCGCGTTCCAGGACTCGCAGTCGCTGGGCTGGCACCTGGCTTTCGTGGTGAAAGGTCTGGCGGGCGAGCGGCTGCTGGCCAACTACAGCGCCGAGCGGGTGGGCGCGGCGCGCGAGATCATCAGCGAGGCGGGCAAGAGCACGCGCTTCATGACGCCACCCACGCGGGGCTTCAAGCTGCTGCGAGACGCCGTGTTGTCACTGTCGCTCGAACATGCCTTCGTGCGGCCCCTCTACCACTGGCGCACCTCGCGCCCGCACGAGTACACGCGCTCGATGCTCAACGACCGCGGCGACGACGACACGCTCTACACCGCTGGCCCGGCGCGCGGGGCGCCCCCGCGCAACGTGCGCCTGGGCCCGGACGACTACCTGCTCGACCACCTCGGAGGTGGATTCGACCTGCTGATCTTCACGACGGCAGCCGAGATTTCCGCCGCGCTACGCGAGGCCTGCGATGAGGTGCGCAGCCGCGGCGTGCCGCTGAGGGTCACCGCCATTGGCGCCGGTGGGCCGGTGGCCGGGGCCGATCACTTCATCGCCGATGTCGACGGCCATTTCCGCCAGCGATACGGGGTGGGCGCCGAAGGTGGGGCCTACCTGCTGCGGCCCGACCAGCACGTGTGCGCGCGCTGGGTGAGGCTGGACGGAACCCGGCTGCGTGCCGCCTTCCAGGCTGCCTTGCCGCATTGATCGAGGAAGCGCCATGACGACCCCTTCCACCAGCCTGGACATCGGCGGCCTCGAAGCCGTCTACGACCACCTGGCCCAGGCCATCGACACCGCGGGCGAAGACAAGGCCGAGCTCTTCCTGGTCAAGCTCGCGCTGTTGAATGCGCAGGCGCTGGGCGATGCGCAGCTCTTTGCTCGACAGGTCGACGCCGCGCTGCGCGACTTGTAGACCCTGGGGCCGCAGCGGCGTCCGTTCTGGTCGTCTGACGCGCTTGCTGCACCCCCACCCACCTAGCCAGGCCGGCTCAGCCTCGCTCGCACGAGCGTGCCGCCGCCCTCTGCCTGGCGCACCTCCAGCGAGCCGCCGAGCTCGCGTGTGCGCTCCTCCATGCCCAGCAGACCGAGCGACGCCGGCTTGTCCAGCGCGTCGGCTGGCAGGCCGATGCCGTCGTCGGAGATCTCCAGCTCGTAGAGCCCGGGAATCTCCGCGGTCAGCTGCACCTTCACGGTCCGCGCAGCGGCGTGCTTCTCCACGTTCTGCAGCGCCTCCTGGGCCACGCGGTACAGGCAATCGGCCTCCACCGGCGTGATCGCTTCCGCGCCGGACGGCGTCTGCCGCACCTGCACGTCGCAGGAGACACCGGTGCGGGCGGCAAAGGCCTGGCCCAGCTGCTCGAGCGCTGCAGCGAGCCCGACCTCATCCAGGGCCCGCGGGCGCAGGCCGCTGACGATGCGGCGCGTGGCCACGATGGCGTCCACCGTCATCGTCGTGGTGCGCCGCAGGCCCTCCTCGAAGACTCCGCCGTCGCGCGGCATCTGCTGGCGCAGGGCGGCGAGCTCCAGCGAGATCGCAGCCAGGCGCTGCTGCAGGTCGTCATGCAGCTCGCGCGCGATGCGGTGGCGCTCGCGCTGCTCGGCGGTGTGCTCGCGCGCCAGCAGGCTGCGCAGCCGGTCCTCGCTGCGCCGATGCATGGCCGCCGCTTCACGGTAGGCCTCCAGCGAGGTCTGCCAGCGTTCGCGTGTGCGCCGCACGAGGAGCCCCAGCCCGCACAACACCGCACCGATGCTGGAAAGGGCAACGGCGCGCAGCATGGCGCCGGAGGTCACACCCTCGCCCGCGGGGTGCGTGGCCTCCAGCGCGAGATGCGCCATGACGGCGAGCCCGGTGACCGCCGCCGCGCCCGTGGGCGGGCTGGCCAACGCCGCCAGGGTGATCGGGAGCACGAAGACGAAGGAAGGGGAGTGCGGCAGCCCCACAGGCGCGTGCAGCAGCGCGGCCAGCACGGTGGCCATGGCGAGCAGCAGCCCGGCTGACCATCGCAGGGGTCTTTTTCGGATCGAGGCGAGCAGGGCAGACATCGGGCCGGTCACGGTTCGGTTCAGCCCCGATCCTATACGCCACCACCCTGTGGATCCCGTGGCCCTGCACGGGAGAGGGGCACGAGTGGGCGGGCGCGGTGCCGCGGCCGCCGCCCTCCTCGCCCTCAGCCCGGCATGGCCGACCCGGTGCGGTGGGGCGCTTGCGAGAAGCCGGCCTCGAGCGCGTCGTCCACCGTGTGCAGCCACACGAGCTGCAGCGCGTGCCTGGCCTCTTCGGGAATGTCCGCCAGGTCCTTGCGGTTGCGCGCGGGCAGCATCACGGTGGTCACGCCTGCGCGCAGCGCCGCCAGCACCTTCTCCTTGATGCCGCCCACAGGCAACACGAGTCCGCGCAGGCTGATCTCGCCAGTCATTGCCACGTCCGGACGCACCGAGCGCTCGGTGGCCATGGAGGCCAGGGCGACGAACATCGCCACCCCGGCACTCGGGCCGTCCTTGGGGATGGCGCCGGCGGGCACGTGCAGGTGCACATCCACCTCCTCGAGCGCGCGCCCGGGCAGGCCGAACTGCGCCGCGCGCGACTTCAGCAGCGTCAGCGCGGCCTGCGCGCTTTCCTTCATCACGTCGCCGAGCTGCCCCGTGAGGATGAGCTTGCCGCTCCCGGGGGTGCGCGTGGCCTCCACGAAGAGGATGTCGCCGCCCACGGGCGTCCAGGCCAGGCCCGTGGCCACGCCCGGCAGGGCGCTGCGCAGCGCCACCTCGTGCTCGACCGTGGCTGGGCCGAGGATACCCTCGAGGTCGGCTGCGCCCACGTGCACGCGCCGCGCCCGGCCGGAGGCGATCTCGGTGGTGGCGTGGCGCATCACGCGGCCGATCTCGCGCTCGAGCTGGCGCACGCCGGCCTCGCGCGTCCATGAGGCGGCGATCGCCCGCAGCGCATCGTCGGTCACGGCGCATTGCTCGGCCTGCAAGCCGCAGGCTGCGAGCTGGCGCCCCACCAGGTAGCGGCGCGCGATCTGCAGCTTTTCCTCCTGGGTGTAGCCGGGCAGGTCGATCACCTCCATGCGGTCGCGCACGGGCACCGGCACGGCGTCGATGACGTTGGCCGTGGAGATGAAGACCACGCGCGAGAGGTCGAAGGGCAGGCCCAGGTAGTTGTCGCGGAAGGTCGAGTTCTGCTCGGGGTCGAGCACCTCCAGCAGCGCCGCGGAAGGATCGCCGCGCAGGCTGCCCGACATCTTGTCGACCTCGTCGAGCATCATCACGCAGTCGCGCGCACCGGCCTTGCGCAGGCCCTGCACGATGTTGCCGGGCATCGCGCCGATGTAGGTGCGCCGGTGCCCGCGGATCTCGGCCTCGTCGTGCACGCCGCCCAGCGACACGCGCACGAAGGGGCGCTCCAGCGCCCGCGCGATGCTCTGCCCGAGCGAAGTCTTGCCCACCCCGGGCGGGCCGACGAAGCACAGGATCGGCGCGCGCCCGGCGGGGTTGAGTTTCTTCACCGCCAGGAACTCGACGATCCGCTTCTTCACCCGCGGCAGCCCGAAGTGGTCGGCCTCGAGCGTGCGCTGCGCCGCATCGAGGTCGATCGCCAGCGGCTCGGGCTCGCGCCAGGGCAGCTCCGTCATCCACTCCAGCCAGGTGCGCAGCATCGAATGCTCGCCCGAGGCCTCGCCCATGCGCTGCAGCCGTTGCAACTCCTTGCGCGACTGGGCGTCGGCCTCGGGTGGCATCGCGGCGGCCGTGACGGCTTGCTCCAGACGCACCAGATCCTGCGCGGTCTCTCCCTCCTCGCCCAGTTCCTTGCGGATGGCTCGCATCTGCTCTTCCAGCAGCACGCGGCGCTGCCGGTCGTCGAGCTGTTCCTTCGTGCGCGCACCGATCTCCTGCGACAGCCGCAGCACCTCGATGCGGTGCTCGACCATGCGCAGCACCTCGCGCAGCCGCTCCTCCACGTCCAGCGTCTCGAGCAGGCGCTGCTTCATCGAGGGCTCGGCATCCACGAGGCTGGCGGCCAGATCGGCCAGGTGCGAGGGCGATCGGGTGGACTGCAGCAGCTGCGCGAGCTCGGCGGGCACGCCAGGCAGCAGCGCCAGCACCTCGGCGCCGCGCTGGCGCAGCTGCAGCGCCAGCGCCTGCGCGGCGGTGCTCGGCGCCGCCTCCGCAATCCGCTCGATGCGCGCGGCGAGGAAAGGGTGCCCCTCCACCAGGCCGAGCACGCGGATGCGCTGCAGGCCCTGGCACACGGCGTGCACCTGCTGATCCTCAGACCGCAACTGCTGCACCACCTGCGCGAGCGTGCCCACGGCGCACAGCGCCGCCGCGCCTGGCTCATCCACGCTGGCATCCTTCTGCAGCACCACGGCAAGCGGGGTGCGCCGGGCGGCCGCATGGGCCAGGGCCGCGAGCGAGCGCGCGCGCCCGACCGTCACCGGCACCATCACGTGCGGAAAGAGCACCACGTTGCGCATCGGCACGAGCGGTACCACGTCGGTGGGCAACTCGATGCCCGGCACCACGACCTCATCCATTGCCCACCTCCAGTCAAGCGCAGAGGCTAGGACGCACGGCCGGCTGCGCATTGCGCGCGCGCAGCGTCCAGGCTCTCCTGGTCGTGGTGGGGAGGCTGGGGGTGCCGCTTCAGGGGGCGCGTGCGCGCCGCTCGTCCAGGAACGGCACGAGCCGGGCGTCATCCAGGCCCGCCAGCGTCTCGCGCGCCAGGCCTTGCAGCACCTCGGCCGCCTGCGGCGTGGCGACGTCGATGCCCAGGCCGGCATCGGCCGGCCATTCGGCGTCCAGGCGCAGGTAGCGGCTGCCCAGGCGGTCCTCCATCATGGCCTGCACGTGCTGCTGCTGCACCGACAGCATCGTCAGGATGAGCCGCCCCTCCGAGAGCCAGCCGACCGCTCCGGCCTGCGGGTCTTCCACGCCTTCGCGCGGGCGGTAGCGTGCGGTGGCCGTGCCCACCGACAGCATCGACACGCGCTCGGGCGGGATCTCCAGGAAGTGCTGCGCCTCGTGCAGGGCGATCTGGTCGGGAGCCACCGCGAAGAGCCCGCCGTCGGCGTACAGGCGCTCGCCCACCCGCACCGAGGGGAAGTAGGCAGGCGCCGCGCAGGCTGCCATCACCACGTCCACGATGGGCAGCTCGGCATCGCTTTCCTGCACCTGTCCGTGCGGCGTCTTGAAGACCTTCGAGCGGCAGGCGAGCACGTCCACCGCCGGTATCACGAGCGGGTGCAGGGCCTCGCCCAGGCGACGTTCGCCCAGCACGCTGCGCAGGGCCTCGCGCAGCTCACGCCCGCCGTACTTGGGCCCTGTCACCGACCGGCTGAGGTCGAGCAGGCGCGACACGGCCCCGTGGGGCAGCGGCCGGTGCGAAAACACGCGCGAGCCGTGGTTGAGCATCAGTTCGACCACCACGCGCATGGGCACCTCGAAGGCCAGCGCCATCCCGAGCAGCCCGCCGATGGAGGTGCCGGCGAGCATCCCGAAGCAGCGGCCAAGCGGCCGGCCCGCGCGGGCTTCGAGCCCAGCCAGCACGGTGGCCGTGTACAGCCCGAGGAAGCCGCCGCCCGACAGCGCGAGCACGCGCAGCCGGTCGGTGGAGGAGGGCGTCGGGGAGGGGGCGGTCGTGCTACGGGCCACGGGGTCGCGGGGTGAGGTTCTCGTCGAAGCGCCAGACCCAGATGAGGTCGAGCGAGTTTTCCAGGCCGCCCTGGGCGCGCAGCGTGAAGCGCTGGGCGATGCGGTAGATGAGCTGGAAGGTGCCAGCCGTGGCGTTGACCCCGCGCTCGTAGCCCACGTACCAGCGCCGGCTGAGCTGCTTGCCCAGCGTGATGATCGTGTCGCGCGAGTCGCCCTCGGTCTGGCGAAACGACAGGTCGTCCAGCCCGAAGGTGCGCAGGATGGCATCGGTGGGGGCCTCACCCTGGCCCGCCAGCAGTGCCGTTGCGGCACGCTGCAGCACAGCCGTGTCCGCCCGTCCGAGGCCCTCGGGCGGGCGCCCCAGCAGCAGCCACGAGAGCTTCTCGGTCTCGGCCATCTCCGGCTCGCTGTAGAGCTTGACCCGCAGGCCCTGCAGCGGCCCGGTGATGGCCACACCCACGCGCGTGTCGATCTTCGGCCGCAGCGCCAGCACGTCCAGCCGCGCCGATTCCAGAGGCCCGGCGAGCGTGAGCACGCCGCGCTCGATCTCGAGCTTCTGGCCGTAGCCGGCGTAGGTGCCGTCTTCGGTACGCACCGCGCCTTGCACCGCCAGGCGCCCGCCCGGCGTGCTCACGCGCAGCTGCCCGCGCAGGCCCGTGTCGATCCCGTAGCCGCGCAGGCGCAGCTGCTCCCCGAGATCGATGTCGAGCGCCACCTGCGCGTTGCGCATCAGGGCTGGCGCCGGAGGCGGCACCGGCAGCACCTCGGCCGCCTCCTGGGCGCGTCGCACCGTCACGTCTTCGTCGAGCACGGGGGCGTCGCGCCTGGACAGGTCGAACAGCCCGCTGTCCACCACCAGTCGCCCGTTGGCACGCAGCCGGTCGGGCTGCAGCGTCAGCCGGGCCTCGCCGCTGGCCACGAGCTGTCGGTCGACGCGCCCGACCACCCGAAAGCGCGAGGCGCGTGCGCGCAACTCTGCCGTGGGGCTGCTGCCGAGGGTGGCGGTGCCCTCGGCGCTGATCGTGCCCTCGCCGCCGCGCAGGCTCAGTCGCTGGATGCGCGCGGTCTCGCCTTCGAGCGTGACGAGCAGCTCCCCGTCGCTGAAGGAGACCCCCTGCAGCAGGTTGCGCACGGCCACGCCGGCGGCGCGCAGCTCCCCGGTCACTTGCGGCGCGCCGAGCGTGCCGCCCAGCCGCGCCGTGCTCGCGAGCTCACCGCCGATGCGCCAGCCCGGCGGCAGCCAGCTGGCCCACACGCCCAGTTGCGGCACCTGCAGGTTCAGGGCCCCCTCGAGCGGTGACTCGTCGCGCGGCCAGCGCTCGTGCGCGGCCGTGCGCACGGTCACGGCGCCGGAAATGCGCCCGACGTGGGTGCCCACCAGCAGCGGCGTGACACGCCACTGGCCTTCTCGCGCCACGAGCGAGAGTTCGGCCTGCGACAGCCCCAGGGCCTGGGGCGTGGTGCCGCTTTCGAGCACCTGCAGGTCTCCGTCCTGCCGGTACAGGGCGATGTCGGCGCTGAAGCGCTCGCCGGCGCGCACGTCCAGCCGGGCACCCATGCGCAAGTCGCCGCTCCAGCGCAAGCCGGTGCGGGCGCGCTGCAGAAACGGTGCCACCAGCACCGGGGCCACTTCGGCGCGCAGTTCCAGGTCGGGGTGCCCGGTATGCGCGCGCCAGCGCACCTCGTCCCAGCGCAGCGGCACACCGCCGGCTAGCGTGGCGCGGCCGGCCTGGGCCTGCAGCCCCACCAGCTCCCAGTTGCGGTCCAGGCGGATCTCGCCGCGCAGCTCGCGCGCGTCGAGCCACGACGCGTCGGCGGGGGTGGTCCGCTGTTCGGTGGAGCCGTCCCAGACCCCGGCCGACAGTCGCTCCAGCGCGCCTCGCCAGCTGCCTCCGCCCTCTGCGACCCCCTCCCAGCTGCCCGAGCCGCGCAGCAGCGCCTGCGTGCCGGCGCCCTGCTGAAGGCCCAGCGTGCGGGCGAGCTGCGGCGGCGGCTGCAAGGCCGCTGCAACCTCCAGGGCGAGCGAGTGCGCGCGCTGCGTGCCGCGCACCTCGGCACGCAAGGTGGCGGCGCGCAGTGCGCCCACACGCAGCTGCTGCGCTTGCGTCTGCAGCGCCAGCGGCGCGTCACGCCCGGCCTCCATCTGCCAGTCGAGCGTGCCGCGCGCAAGCGCCAGCTCGGCTGCCCGCAGGTCGGCCGCGCGCAGACGCCCCTCGGTGCGCAGCGCCGGCCAGCGCCCCTGCGCCGACAGCCGGCCCTGTGCGCTGCCGCCTTGGGGCGTCCAGCGCGCAAGCGCCGGGTGCAGCGCCGCCAGCGGGGCGAGCGCAGCCAGCTCCGGCGCGTCCACCTCCAGCTCGACCCGATCGGCCTCGCCCCGGCCCGCAGGGTCTCCCGCTCCGGCCACCGTGAAGACGTTGCGCCCGAGCTGCACACGACCCTGGAAGCGGCTGCGGGGCTCGGCGGCAGCAGCCAGGTCCTGCGTGAAGGTCAGCCTCAGCTGCGTGGGCACTCCGGCCAGCAGCGAGTCGCGCAGGTCGAGCTGGCCCTCGCCCTGCAGCGACTGCAGCAGCTGCACCGGAGCCAGGGTGAGGGCGTCGTCGGGTATCCCGAGCTCGAGCTTCCAGTTCGCATGCAGGCGGTGCGGTCCGCGACGCCACGCCGAGCCGTCCTCCCCCGGGAACCACACCCGGGGGTCGAAGCTGTCCAGCCGCCCTTCGCTGCGTGCCTGCCAGCGCGGCCCCGCCCCGCCCTGCAGCGTGGCGCTGAAGTCTGCGCTTGCCGCACCAGAGGCCGCCCGCAGGCGCGTGAGCACCAGTTCCCGCGCTGCCGCACGGCCCTCGAAGGCCAGCGTCACGGGCTGCGGCCGCGCGTCCAGCGAGCCTTGCAGCTCGCCGCGAAAAGCCAGGCTGGGCGCGGTGCCGCCGCCCCGACCCGGCGTTCGGGTCAGCGGCGCGCCGCTGGCCACGAGCTGCAGCGGCCCCGACACGCGCATCGCCGGGGCGCGGCGGTCGAGTTCCTGGGGCCGCAAGCCGGCGAGCTGGGTGTCCAGGCTCAGCGTGCCGTTGCGCCACAACCCGCTGCCGCGCCAGCGTCCGGCCTCGCCTGCCGGGCCTGCGAACACGACCTCGAAGCCGTTGGCCTGCACCTGCTCGATGTCGGTGGACGGGGCCTGCAGCGAAGCCTGCAGCCGCCGCACAGGCAGCCTGCGCTCATCGAGCCGGCCCGGCAGCAGGTTGTCGAAGTCCAGCACGACCAGCAGCGGCTGCCCCGCCGCGCGCGGGCGCAGCGTGGCCCGGCCGGACAGCCTGGTCTGAGGGGCGCGGCTCACAAGCGCGGCGAGATCGAGCGCGCTGGTGTGCAGCTCGAGCTGGCCCAGGGGCCACGGGGCGAAGGGCCGCACCTGCGCCGTCGCATCGCCCGAGGCGAGCTCGCGCCCGCCGGTCGACAGCCCGCGCAGCCACGCACGCAGCGTGAAATCCGACAGCGGCCCGGCCGCATCGACCCGGGCTTGCCACGGTGTGGCACCGGTGCCGGCAGCCTGCACGGCCGCCTCGAGCCGGAAGGGGTACTGCACGTCGACGCGTGCGCGGCCGGCGCGCGCCTCCAGATGGTCCCATTGGAAGGCCAGACCCTCG
Organism: uncultured beta proteobacterium; assembly: GCA_903834645.1. Lineage (GTDB taxonomy): Bacteria > Pseudomonadota > Gammaproteobacteria > Burkholderiales > Burkholderiaceae_C > Rubrivivax. The sequence continues at coordinate 3,343 of CAILKA010000500.1, read as the reverse complement.
ACCCGGTGCTGGGCGGCCGCGCCCCCCGTGCCCGGGTAGCCCGCCGGCGCCGCCTGCAGCTGCACCGAAGCACGCAGCGCGCGCACCGGCTGCCAGGCGTCCACCCGCAGCGCCTCCACCGAGAGCGACTCGACCTCCAGGGCTATCGGCAGCGCCAGGCTCTGGGGCACCGGGGTGGGCGTGGCCCCGGCCGGCCCGGTGCGCACGCGCACCTCGCGCGCCCGCAGCGCCTGCATCTGCACGCCTGCCCACACGTGCGCGCCGACCCACCAGCGCCACCGTGCCCCCTCCCAGCTCAGTCCCTCGATCACCACCTCCACCGGCCCGCCCGACACGCTCAGGCGTAGCCGCTCGGCCGCAAAGCGGGGCCCGAGCAGGGCTCCTTGCGGCGCGCGCACCTCCACCCCCGGCAGGCGTGGCAGCAGCCAGGCCGTGCCCGCCTCGGAGCTCAGGGCGGCGTAGAGGCTCGCCACGGCCGCCACGGGCAGCACCACCAGCCCTGCCAGGCCAGCCAGCAGCGCCGTCAGCGCGCTGCTGGCGAGCATCCAGCGTGCCTTCGGTGGCCGAGGCTGCGGGGTGCGTGGCGCAGGTGGGGCACTCATCGGATCCGCCACCTCAGAACACGATTCCCATGCTGAAGTGCAGCCGCCACTGCTGCACCTCCAGCCCGCGCGCGATGTCGATCTTGAGCGGCCCCACCGGGCTGCGCCAGCGCACCCCCACGCCTGTGCCCACGGCCGGACGCAGCGCCGCGAAGGTGTCGGCTGCCTGCCCGGCATCGACGAAGACCGCGCCCCACAGCGTGGGCATCGCCGCCGTGATGGGGCGTGCCACCTCGACGCTGGCCGTGAGCAGGGAGTTGCCGCTGCCGATCGTGCCTGCGGTCACGGGGCCCAGGCTGCGGTAGGCGTAGCCCCGCACCGAGTCGTCACCGCCGGCGCGAAAGCGCAGCGCCTCGGGCACCTCCAGGCTCGCCGGAAAGAAGACCTGGCCAAGTTCGAGCCGGGCTTGCGCGTACCACTGGGCGGGCAGGGGGCGGTACAGCGTGGCGCGCGTGTACAACCGGCCGAAGCCGCCCGATTCGCCGTCGCTCGAGCGTGCCGACCCGCCGCCCAGCTCGACGCGCAGCGTGCGCCCGTCGGTGGGCAGGATCGGGTTGTCGAGGTTGCGCCACGTCCAGTGGCTGTTGAGCGACAGCGCCATCGACTCCGTGCGTGCACCGCCGGCACGCCGGGACGAGCGATCGAGCTGGGCAAAGCTCGATCGGTCGATGCGCGGGGAGTCCTGCGCCCGCCCGAGCCGAAGGTTCTGTGACAGCACGATGTCGTCGCTGCCCTTGACGCGGTCGATCTTCACCCCCAGCACCCAGCGGTACAACTGCTCGTTGGGATGCGTGCTGAGCTCGCCGCGCCAGGTCTGCGCGGCGCGCGCAAGCTCGAGCTCGTTGCGCGAGGTGGCCGGATAGCCGAAGACACGCCGGTAGATGTGCTGCGCCGTGAGCCGGGGGCCGGTGTTCGCGCTCACGCCCACGCCGGTGGTGAGCTGGTGCAAAGAGGCTTCCGCCAGCGTGAGGACGATGCGGGCCTGCTCGGCCTGCGCTGGGTCGGCGTCGAGGACCACCGCGACGCGCTCGAACAGGCCCGACTTCTGCAGCCGGTCCTGCGCGTCCAGCAGCCCGGTCTCGGTCACGGGCTGGCCCTCGGGGATGGCCAGCAGGTTGATGACGGTGCGCGAGTCGTGGCGCGACAGCCCCTCGATGGCCACGGGCCCGCGCCGGAACAGCGGTCCCGAGTCGGCCACGACGAACACCCGGGCGAGCCGCGTGGCCGGGTCCACCTCCAGCGCGGTACCCGCCCACGATGCGGCCGCGTAGCCCGACGCGCGCAGGAAGCCCAGGGCGGCGCTCTTCGCGTCGGCCCAGTCGCTGTTGCGAAAGGGTGCTCCGCTGCGCAGCCGCCAGGCCTGGCGCCAGGCTGCCAGCAGCTGCTGGGCCGCCGCGTCGCCGGCGGCGGCGGACTGCGCGAGCGCGCCGTCCACCTCGAGCGTGACCCGGCCGATGCGCGCGGGTGCGCCGGGATCGAGCGTGAGCAGCACGCGCTCGGGTTCGCCCCGCGCCTCGGGCGGGCTGCGCACGATCGTCACCCGGGTGTCGAAGTAGCCCTCCGTGGCCGCCAGCTCGCGTACCTGGTCGGGGGCGGCGTCGATCAGGCGCGAGAGTTCGCTGTCGCTCACCACCTCCGCGCGCGAGAGCTGCGCAAGCCGCACCAGATCCAGGTGCCGCTCCAGCAGAGCCTTGAGCACCGGCGGGGCCTCCACCTCGACCCGCACCGCCGGCACCCCCGTGCCGGGCGAGCCAGTGGCCGCCAGCGAGCCGGTGGGCAGGGCGCGCTCCGCCTCACCGGCCGGCCCCTGCCGTGCTGACGCATCGTGCCCAGGCAGCCCCGCACAGCCCGACAGCAGCAGCGCGCACGCGAGCAGCCCTGCGGCCAGGGCGCGGGTCATTTGCTCAGCAGCCGCATCGCCCCCTCGAGCCCGGCCAGCGTGAGCGGGAACATGCGCTGGTTCATCAGTTGCTGGACGATGGCAATGCTCTGCCGATACTGCCAGACACCCTGGGGCTCGGGATTGATCCAGGCGAACTTCGGGAAGGCCTGCGTGAGCCGACCCAGCCACTGTGCGCCGGGCTCCTCGTTGTTGTATTCCACGCTCCCGCCCGGCTGCAGGATCTCGTAGGGGCTCATCGTCGCATCGCCGATGAAGACGAGCTTGTAGTCCTTGTTGAACTTGCGGATGACGTCCCAGGTGGGGGTCTTCTCGCTGAAGCGGCGCCGGTTGTTCTTCCACATGAAGTCGTAGACGCAGTTGTGGAAGTAGTAGAACTCCAGGTGCTTGAACTCGCCCTTGGCGGCGCTGAAGAGCTCCTCCACGCGCGGGATGTGCTCGTCCATCGTGCCGCCCACGTCCATCAGCAGCAGCACCTTCACGCGGTTGTGGCGCTCGGGCACCATCTTGATGTCGAGCATGCCGGCGTTGGCCGCGGTGCTGTGGATGGTGTGGTCCAGGTCGAGCTCGAGCTCCGAGCCCTCGCGCGCGAAGCGGCGCAGCCGGCGCAGCGCCACCTTGATGTTGCGCGTGCCCAGCTCCTTCGTGTCGTCGTAGTCGGCGTAGGCGCGCTGGTCCCAGACCTTCACGGCGCTGCGGTTGCGGCCCTTGTCCTGGCCGATGCGGATGCCCTGCGGGTTGTAGCCGTAGGCACCAAAGGGGCTGGTGCCCCCCGTGCCGATCATCCGGTTGCCGCCCTCGTGGCGCTCCTTCTGCTCCTCGAAGCGCTTCTTGAGCGTCT
>CAILKA010000499.1 GCA_903834645.1 uncultured beta proteobacterium | reverse complement strand
TGCCCATGTCCAGCCCCGCGCGGATCGCGTGGTACAGGAACACGGTGTGGATCGCCTCGCGCACCGGCTCGTTGCCGCGGAAGCTGAAGGAGACGTTGCTCACCCCGCCGGACACCTTCGCGCCCGGCAGGTTCGCCTTGATCCAGCGCGTGGCCTCGATGAAGTCCACGGCGTAGTTGTCGTGCTCCTCGATGCCGGTGGCAATGGCGAAGATGTTGGGGTCGAAGATGATGTCCTCGGGCGGGAAGCCCACCTCCTCGACGAGGATGCGGTAGGCACGCGCGCAGATCTCCGTCTTGCGCGCGAAGGTGTCGGCCTGGCCCTTCTCGTCGAAGGCCATCACGACGGTGGCCGCACCGTAACGCCGCACCAGGCGCGCCTGCGCACGGAAGGGCTCCTCGCCCTCCTTGAGCGAGATCGAGTTGACGATGCCCTTGCCCTGCAGGCACTTCAGGCCGGCCTCGATCACCTCCCACTTGGAGGAGTCGACCATGATCGGCACGCGCGCGATCTCGGGCTCGCCGGCGATCAGGTTGAGGAAGCGCACCATGGCGGCCTTGCTGTCGAGCATGGCCTCGTCCATGTTGATGTCGATGATCTGCGCGCCGTTTTCCACCTGCTGGCGCGCCACCGCCAGGGCCTGCTCGAAGTCGCCGTTGAGGATCATCCGGGCGAAGGCCTTGGAGCCCGTGACGTTGGTGCGCTCGCCGATGTTGACGAAGAGCGAGCCCGCGCCGATGGCCATGGGCTCCAGGCCCGACAGGCGCATCGGGGGCGGCGCGGGCTGGCCGCTCGTCGCAGCAGGGTCGGCGGCCTCGGGGATGTCCGGGGCGGGATCGGAATGGGGCGGCAGGCTCATGGTCACACGCTGGGGGGTGGAGCGAGCGCCGTTGCCGGTCGCGTGGGGCGGCCGGGGGCAGGCGGCACGCCGACGCGCGACATCCCGAGCCTGGCGGCACGGCGCCAGGCACCGGCCATCGCAACGCTCCTCGGGAAGCCCGCGATTTTAGCGGCTGTGCGAGGTCCGCGCAGTCGGGGGGGCTGCCGTGCTGATGCCCGGGCCGATGCGCCGCGCCAGCGGTACAGGCGCAGCGCGGGGCTCGCCGCCTGACTCGTCCAGCCCGGCGGCGGCCCGCTCAGGCAGCTCGACACCGCCCACGTGGCCGCGCCGCATCGACAGCCCGACGGCCAGGATGTCGATCACGAGCAGGTGCAGGATGCGGCTGACCATCGGCACGTGCGTGGTCACGTCCTCGACATGGTCGACGATCAGCGCCACATCCGCCCGTCGCGCCAGCGGCGAGTTGCCCTCGGTGATGGCGATCACGGCCGCGCCGCGCTCGCGCGCCGCGTCGGCCACCGCCAGCAGGTCGTCGGTGCGGCCGCTGCTGCTGATCAGCACCGCCACGTCGCGTGGCTGCATGACGCCGGCTGCCAGGCGCTGCAGCCGCGCGTCGGTGTAGGAGGCGCTGGGCACGCCCAGGCGCAGGAACTTGAACTGCGCATCGTCGGCCACCGCCCCGTAGTGCCCCACGGCATGGAACTCCACACGCAGCGCCTGCGTGAGCAGCTCCACCGCCCGGTCGATCGTGTCGCGGTTGAGCTGGTCGCGCAGCTGCAGGATCGACGAAGCGGTGTTGTCGAGCACCTTGGCACCGAGCTCGAGCATCGAATCCTCGCCCGTGACCTGCGTGTGCATGACGGGGATGGTGCCGGTCAGGCCCGAGGCCAGGCGCAGCTTGAAGTCCGACAGACCCTCGCAGCCGAGCGAGCGGCAGAAGCGGATGACGGTGGGCTGGCTGACCTGGGCCGCCTTGGCGATCGTCGCGATCGGGTCATTGAGCGTGGAGCGCGGCTGCGCCAGCACGAGATCGGCCACGCGGCGCTCGGCCGGCGAGAGCGTGGGCCGCGCGCGCTGGATCTGGCCCAGGATGGCCGAGCCCTGCGCCGATTCCAGGCCGCGCAGCTGCGCCGCCAGGATCGCCGCGGCGCCTTCGAGGGTGGCCTGGGTGGACGTGATGACGTAGGTGGGGATGGCACGCAGGTAGCCGCTGAAGCGGCCCTTTTCCTCGAAGCGCGCGCGAAAGGCGCTCGTGTCGAACCAGCCGCCCAGCCGCGGCACGATGCCCCCGCCGATGAAGATGCCGCCGAACGCGCCCTGGACGACGGCGAGGTTGGAGGCCGCCGTGCCCAGGATCAGGCAGAAGACCTCCAGCGTCTCCAGGCAACGCGCATCACCCTGCTCGAGCGCCCGGCGCGTGATCTCGGGGGCGGCCAGCTCGGCCTGCCCGGCCTGCATCAGGCCGTCGCGATGCTCCAGCGCGCGGTGGATGAGCTCCATCCCCGGCCCCGACAGCAGCCGCTCGAAGGAGACGTGGTCGTACTGCGTGAGGGCGTAGCGCAGGATGCCGATCTCGCGCTCGTCACGCGGCGCAAAGCTCGTGTGGCCACCCTCGGTGCCCAGCGCCACCCAGCCCCCGTCGGCGGGGATCAGGCCCGACACGCCCAGGCCCGAGCCCGCGCCGAGCACGCCGATGACGCTCCTGTCGCGCGGCGCTCCGCCGCCGACCTGTCGGCGCTGCGAGGGCTGCAGCCGGGGCAGCGCCATGGCCAGCGCCGTGAAGTCATTGACCACGACGAGCGTATCCAGGTGCAGCCGTTCACGCATCTGCTCGATGGAGAACGCCCAGTGGTAGTTCGTCATCCGCACCTGGTCACCCTCGACCGGGTTGGCGATCGCCACGGCCGCGTGGCGGATGGCCTGCGGACCCACCGAGGCCAGGTAGGCGCTCACCGCGCCGTGGAAATCGCTGTGGTCGGCGCAGCGCAGCGCAGCCAGGTGCTCGAAGCGGCCCGGGGCCGTCTCGAGAGCAAAGCGCGCCCAGGTGCCGCCGATGTCGGCGATCAGTCTGGGGCTGTCGAACGGGGTCATGGTGCCGGCGGGACGAGATCTCGGTTCAGCGTAACTTCACTACATGATCAAGGCACCCGGAGTCGAGCAAACCTTGAGTCGTCGCAAACCTGCGGGGAAACTGCATTGCCGACGCATTGTAGTTTTGCTACCTTCTCGTCATCAATTGCAAGAGAGGAGCGCGTGGCCCACAGGCTGCGTGCCGCACAGGATCGATGAACGCCCCGCACGAAGGCCGCTCGCCAGGCCCGTTGGACAACGAGCGCGAACGGCTCGGCCTGCCCTGGCTGGTGGCCGATGTGGGCGGCACGAACGCCCGCTTCGGCTGGGTGGAGGATCCCGCCGCCGGCGTGCAGCACGTGCGCCAGCTGGCGGTGGCCGACCATGCCAGCCCGGCCCATGCGGCCGCGGCCTACCTCGACACGCTCGGGACCCCGCGACCCGCGCCGCAGCGCGCCGCGCTGGCGGTGGCCACCGCCATCGACGGCGACCGTGTGGCGCTCACCAACAGCGCCTGGAGCTTCTCGTGCGCCGCACTGCGTGCGGCGCTGGGCGTGCGCGAACTGCGGGTGCTCAACGACTTCGAGGCGCTCGCGCTGTCGCTGCCGCGGCTGCAGGCGCACCAGGTGCGTGCCCACGGCGCCTTGCCGCGCGCCGAGGGCATGCTGGCCGTGATCGGGCCGGGCACGGGGCTCGGGGTGGCGGGTGTGGTTCGGACCGCCTCGGGCTGGCAGGCGCTGCCCGGCGAGGGCGGACACGCCACGCTGGCGGCCGCCGACGACTTCGAGGCGGCGATCCTGCAGCAGGCTCGCCGCAGCTTCAGCCACGTGTCGGCCGAGCGGCTGCTGTCGGGCATCGGGCTGCCCACGCTGCACGCCGCCGTGGCCGAGGTGCATGGCGAGCGCGCCCAGGCGCTGGATGCCCCCCGGATCGTCGAGCTGGCGTTGGCTGGCACCGACGCGCAGTGCGTGCGCACGATCGATGCCTTTTGCGCGCTGCTGGGCGGCTTCGCCGGTAACGTGGCGCTCACGCTCGGCGCGCGTGGCGGCGTCTACATCGGCGGGGGCATCGTGCCCAGGCTGGGCGAGCGGTTCTTCGGCTCGCGCTTTCGTGAGCGCTTCGAGGCCAAGGGGCGCTTCCAGGGCTACCTGCAGGCGATCCCGACGGCGCTGATCACCGACACGCAGGCTGCGCTCACTGGGGCGGCGGCGGCGCTGCAGCCGCACGACGGCTGAGCGGGCCGGGCCGGGCACGAGCGGCCGCGCGCGCCGCGGGCACCCAGCCCAGGCGCACCCAGCGCCGCCACATCAGCACGCCGCGCAACCACTCGTCGGCGGCGTAGGCGATCCACACCCCCACCAGGCCCAGGCCGAGCGCGTGCCCGAGCAGCCAGCTCCCCCCGGCCAGCACCACCACCCTCGACGCCGCGCCCACCGCCACCGGGTAGCGCGCGTCGCCCGCGGCGCGCAGCGCGTTGATCACGACGAGGTTGAAGGTGCGCCCGGGCTCGAGCAGCACCGTCCACCACAGCAGCGTCGCGCCTGCGGCGACGATCTGCGGGTCGCGCGTGAAGGCGCGCAGCAGCCACGGCCCGGCCAGCGCCACGCAGGTCGTGGTCACGACGCTGATGACCAGGCCCAGCGCCAGCGCACGGCGCACCAGGGCATGCGCATCGCGCAGCCGGCCGGCTCCCACCAGGTGGCCCACCACCACCTCGGCCGCCAGCCCGATGGCCAGCCCCGCCATCACGACCGCATAGCTGATCTGCAGCGCGTAGGCCTGCGTGGCCAGCGCCGCCGCGCCGAGCGTGCCCGCCACCGCCACCGAGGCCATGAAGCACAGCCGGTAGGCGATGTTCTCGGCTGCGGCGGGCAGGCCGATCCGCAGCACCGCGGCCAGCTCCGGTCGCGCCAGCCGCCAGGCATCGGGCAGCTGCGCGCGCAGCCCGAGGCTGCGCCGCCACAGCAGCAGGTGCAGCGCCAGGCCCAGGGCGCGCCCGGCGAGCAGCGCCCAGGCGTAGCCCGCCAAGCCCAGGCGCGGCATGAGCAGCACAGCCAGCGCGAGCGTGAGCGCCTGCATCGCCACGATCACCATCAGCGACTCGCGGGCACGCAGGTGCGCGCGCAGCACGCTGCCCATCGTGGCGTTCCAGGCGTCGAGCACCATCGACAACGCCAGGCCCTGCAAGAGCGGCACGGCCCACGGCAGCACGGCAGCAGGAGCTCCGAGCGCAGCCAGCAGCGGCTGGGCCCCGGCCGCGGTGGCCAGCGCCGCCGCCCCGCCGATCCAGGTGCCGGCGCCCATCGTGGCGCGCGCCACCCGATCGGCCGCTTCGCGCCGCCCGGCGCCCAGGTTCTGCGCCACCACCACGCCCACTCCGGCGCCGACGATGCGAAAGACGATGAAGAGCATCGCCGCGACATGGTTGGCCAAGGCAAAGGCCGCTGCCGCGTCGTCCGACAGCCGCGCGGCGAGCATCGTGGCGGCCGTGCCGACGGCGATCGCCAGGCCCAGCTCGAGAAACAGCGGGCCGGCCACCGACCGCAGGGCCCGCAGGCCCAGGTCGCCGCCAGACGGCTGCGGGCCAGTCGGAGTCACGGCAGCCTGATCACCACCGAGTCGTCCATCACGCGTGCATCGCGCGCGGGGTCGCCCCCGCCGACGGCAAAGGGGGCGCTGTCGCGCTGCAGCGCGCGGTAGCCGCCGTCGTAGTCCCAGGTCGTCACGTAGACCCGCGCGCCCGACAGCGAGGCCGGCACACCGCGTGCACCCGGTGCGGCGAGCGCAGCGGCGGGCAGCGTCAGCGTCACCGTGTGCGTCGACGGGTCCGCGCTCAGGTGGGCGCCCGGCGTCACGGGCGTGCCCTCGGCGCGCTCGGAAGCGCCCTCGGGCGCAAAGAGTGCGTTGGACCAGCCGTGCACGCGCAGCCGCCGGTGCCAGCGCATGCCGGCCGGCAGCGTGGCGTGTTGCAGCGGCATCAGCTCGCTGCCGCCCGGCTGCCCGGGCAGCTCGATGTAGACGGTGAAGGCCACATGGTCAAAGCCGTTGGCCGGGTTCCAGGTGGTTGTCACGCGGTGCATGCCGAGCTCCAGTCGCAGCGACGCGCCGGAGACGTGGGCGCGCACGCGGCGCAGGTCCATCTGGCGGTTGTCGCCCCAGCTCGGGTCGGTGGGGTAGCGGTAGGTGCCCGACGGGCCGCGGTCGTCGCCGGCCGGATCCTCGACATCGGCCGCGAGCGTCCAGGCCCGTTCGACCTGGAAGGTGCGCGCGCCCGAGGCCTGCGCAGAGGCCTCATCCCACACGACCAGGCGGTGCACCACCGAGGCGTCGGCCATGCCGGAGGTGTCCACGCGCGCCGCAAAGCGCCCGTCGGAATCAGGGGCCACAGGCGTGGCGGTGCGCAGGTCGCCATCGACGACCAGACGCGGCGCGATCGCCCCTTGCACGCGGCCACGCACCTCGAAGTCGCCGCCCACGCGCGCGGCGGGCAGCGCATCGAGCTCGAGCGTGGCGGCCGGGCGGTTGGCGGCCTGTGCCGCTCGTTCGGGGGCAGCCGGGCGGCCGGCCGGGCGCGCAGCCCCAGGCGTGGTCCAGACCCAGCCCGCGCGCGCGGGCAGCACGACGCTGACGAAGCCGTCGGCCCCCACGATCAGGTCGGCCGGGCGGGCCGCAGCCGGGCCAGGGGAGGCGCCTGCCGCCCCAGCGTCTTGCGCCACCGCCTCCACGGCCAGCCGCCCGTGCAGGCGCGTGCCCGCGGGCAGCCCGGTGGCCAGCCGGTCCACGAGCACCGGGTGCTCGGCGCTGTTGAGCGCCACAAAGCCCGCCCGCCCGCCGTGCGTCATGCGCCAGGCCAGCGTGCCGGGCCCGGCGGCACTGGCGCGCAGCACCTCGGGCTGGCCACGCGAGAAGAGCGGCTCGCCGCGGCGCAGCGTGGCCAGCGCCGCGATCGTGCGGTACAGCGGCGCCGTGGTGTCGTAGTGGTCGCGCCCGCCCGAGCCCCAGCCAGCGGCAAACATCGCCGCGCGCGGCTCGGTGAAGCCCTGCTCGGTGCCGTAGTAGACGACGGGGATGCCCGGCAGCGTGAAGATCGCCAGCAGCGCCTGGCGCAGCGCTGCCTGGCTGCCGCCGGCCAGGAATCGGTCCACGTCGTGGTTGTCCACGAAGGTGGGCATCAGGTGCGGCCGCGCATGCACCCGCATCGTCGACTCGATGCGGTGCGCCAGCGCGGCCGTGGGCGCGCCGCGTGCCAGCACCTCGCCGAGCGTGCCGTACAGCGGGAAGTTGATCATCCCGGGCAGCAGGGGCTGCCCGCCCTGGCCCGTCATGTAGGACTCGATCTTGCGGGCCTGCACCTCCTCGCGGGCACGGTCGATCCCGAAACCCTCGCCGAAGACGTGGAAGGCCGCCCGCCCGGTGGCGCGCGCCACGCGCGCAATGCCCGGGGCGGCCGGGTCGCGCGCGTGCAGGAAGTCGGTGAAGAAGTCAGCGGGCACGTAGAAGGCCGTGTCCACCCGGAAGGCGTCCACGCCCGCCTGGCGGATCCACCAGCCGTAGCTCTCGCGCAGCGCCCGGCGCACCTGCGGGTTCTCGGTGTTGAGGTCGTCGAGCCCCGCCATCTGGAAGTCCAGCTCCTGGCGCCGTTCGGTGTAGTCGGCCACATCGGGCGTCCAGTGGTAGATGGCCTGCGCGCGCTGGGCGGGGTCGCGCGGGTCGTTGCGGTCGAACGGGGGCTGCGAGGGCCGGGGCGCAGGCGGCGTGCGGTCGTGCGCCTCCCAGCCGTGGGCGGGGTCGCCGGCGCGCCAGCGGTCGCGGTAGGTGTAGAAGTTGCCGGTGTGGTTGACGACGATGTCCTGCACCAGGTACATGCCGCGGCCGTGCAGCGCGCGTGCCAGCGCCCGGTAGTCGTCCAGCGTCCCCAGGTGCGGGTCGACGCGCTTGAAGTGCTCGGCCCAGTAGCCGTGGTAGCCCGCGTAGTCGCCGCTCGGGTTGACCCACTGGTTGGCCACCGGCGGCGTGACCCACACGGCCGTGGCGCCCAGCCCCCGGATGTAGTCCAGGCGCTGTGCGAGGCCCTTGAAATCCCCGCCGTTGTAGCGGCTGCGCTGGCCCGGGCCGTACTCCCCGGCGCCCTGGTCGTTGTTGCGCGGGTCGCCGTCGGCGAAGCGGTCGGTGACGACGAAGTAGATGACCTGGTCGCGCCAGTCCGGAGAAGGGACGTGCAGCGGCCCGGGGCGGGGGCTCTGCGCTCCAGGTGGCCGCGGAGCACCCGCGGCACAGGCGGCGCCGGCGGCCAGCACGAGCGCCAGCGTTCGAACGATCACGAACCCGAGCGGATGTAATTTCACTACATTTTCCTTGAGCCACCCTGCCCGCACACAGGCCGGATCCACCGTATTTTCCCTCGTTGGCCGCCTTGATGACGCCCCCTTCACGATGCGGCCTCGCCACACTCCGGGGTTTCCCTGGATCTTCCTGAATTGCTAGTTTTGGTACAAAGCTGCGTCATTGTGCGTGTGCGCGGGCCGCTCGCTTGGGGTCTGGCGCAGGTGAATCCTTCCAACACTACGAGGCCGAGGAGACATACCGGTGAACCCTAAGAACCGTGTTTCGACCAAGAGGCGCGCCGCTGCAGCCTGCACGTTGACTGCCGTGGCCGGTGCCGTGCTGGCACTGGCGCAAACGGCGCATGCGCAGCAAGCCCAGACCGTCACGGTCACGGGCATCCGTGGTGCCATCGAGTCCGCCATCAGCGTCAAGAAGAACGCCGACAACATCGTCGAGGCCATCAGCGCCGAGGACATCGGCAAGCTGCCCGACGCCACGGTGGCCGAGACCGTGGCGCGCCTGCCTGGCGTCACCGCCCAGCGCAACAAGGTCACGGGCCGCGCCTCGTCGATCAGCGTGCGCGGCATGTCGCCTGATTTCAACGGTGCGCTGCTCAACGGGCGCGAGCAAGCCTCCACCGGCGACAGCCGGGGCGTGGAGTTCGACCAGTTTCCGGCCGAATTGCTCAGCGCCGTCCTGATCTACAAGACCCCGGATGCGGGCCTCGTGGGCCAGGGCCTGTCCTCGACGATCGACCTGCGCACGGTGCGTCCGCTGGACTTCGGCAAGCGCGCGGTGGCCATCAACTACCGCGAGGTCAAGACCGGCATCGACTCCGGCTCGGGTGAGGGCAAGGGCGACCGCGTGTCGCTGTCCTACGTGGACCAGTTCGCCGACCGCAAGGTGGGCATCGCGCTGGGCTTCACGAAGATGAAGGACAACGGCGCGGAGATCCAGCGCTTCAACGGCTGGGGCGGCTGGGTCACGGACGTCCCCTTCGGCGCCGGCACGGTCAAGACCCCGGGCGGCTTCGGTTCGGACACCGAGCAGACGATCGCCAACCGCGAGGGCGCGATGGCGGTGCTGCAGATCAAGCCGAGCAAGGACACCGAGGTGGTCATCGACTACTTCAAGTCCTCGGGCGACTTCGGCACCTACAAGCACGGCCTGGAGGGGCCCGTGGGCGGCCTGAGCACGGGCGGCTACGACAGCGGCGGCACGCTGCGCACGGCCACCGTCTCTGGCGGCGTGGCCACCGCGGGCACGATCGACAACTTCCGCGGCGTGATCCGCAACCACGCGGAGGCCTACCAGGACGAGCTCGAGGCCCTGGGCCTGAACTTCAAGACGAAGCTGGGTGCATGGAAGGGCTCGCTGGACCTGTCGGAGTCGAAGGTCTCGCGCAACTCCGAGCGCCTCGAGACGACGGCGGGCCTGCCCAAGAACGTCACGAATGCGAACGACACGATCAGCTGGACGGGCTTCAACGGCTCCGACACCTCGGCCGTCAAGTACACGACGGGGCTGAACTACAGCGACGCGTCGCTGATGAAGCTCACCAACGTCCAGGGCTGGGGCGGCGGCCTCCAGGACGGCTACATCGCCAACCCGCGCGTGGACGACAAGATCGAGGCGCTGCGCCTGTCGGCCAAGCGTGACCTGGGGATGGGCCCCTTGTCCACCCTGGAGCTCGGGATCAACCGCACCGACCGTACCAAGGAGCGCACGACCGTCGAAGGCGCGCTGCTCCTGACGGGCAACACCACGGCCAATTCGGGCTACTCGGTGACGATGCCCAACAGCTACGTGACCACCGCCGGCTCCACCGGGATCCCGATCCTGGCGTGGAACCCGATCGGCTCGATGGGTACCGTCTACCAGAAGGCCGCCTGGCGTGATGCAGACATCCTCGCGAAGAACTGGAAGGTCACCGAGGAGGTCACGACGAGCTATGTGCGCAGCGACCTCGACGGCAAGGTCGGGGGCGTGGAGTACAAGGGCAACGTCGGCGTGCAGTTCGTCCAGACGAGCCAGTCTTCGCAGGGCTTCAACATCGACACCTCGCGCTGCAACGGCGGCGCGCACACCTGCGTGGAAGTGATCTCGCGCGGCGGCAAGTCCTACAGCGATTTCCTGCCCAGCCTGAACGTCAACTTCGACATCGGCAACGACTCGGTGGTGCGCCTGGGTGCAGCCAAGGTGATGGCGCGGCCGAACATGGCCGACATGCGCTCGGCCTTCGGCTTCGGCTTCGACAACGGCGAGAACAAGTTCAAGGGCGGCGGCGGCAACCCCGAGCTCGAGCCGTTCCGCGCCAGTGCGCTGGACGTGTCCTACGAGAAGTACTGGGGCAACAAGGCCTACGTGGCAGTGGCGGGCTTCTACAAGAACCTGGACAGCTACATCATCCAGCAGGGCACGCCCTTCGACTTCGCGCCCTACGTGACGGCCAACACCACGCGGCCGCCCGGAGCTTCGACGCTGGGTGTGCTCACCAAGCCGGTCAACGGCAAGGGCGGGCGCATCAGCGGCCTGGAGTTCACGGCGTCTTTCCCGCTGGGGATGGTGGCCAAGCCGCTGGAAGGCTTCGGTCTGCAGCTGACGCACTCGGACACCTCGAGCTCGATCAAGCCGCCGACCTCGGGCTTCAGCACCAACGACGTCGGCGTGGCGAGCCTGCCGCTGCCGGGCCTGTCGCGTCAGGTCACGAGCCTGCAGTTCTACTACGAGCGTCATGGCTGGCAGTTCCGCGTGGCGCAGCGCCAGCGCTCTGACTTCCTGGGCGAGATCACCGACTTCCAGGACAACCGCCAGCTCACCTTCATCAAGGGCGAGTCGATCACGGATCTGCAGCTGGGCTACGAGTTCCAGCGCGGCTTCCTCAAGGGCCTGTCGGTGCTGTTCCAGGCCGGCAACCTGACGAACGCGGAGTTCCAGCGCTACAAGGAGACGCCGGCCAACGTGATCGAGAAGGTCA
>CAILKA010000498.1 GCA_903834645.1 uncultured beta proteobacterium | reverse complement strand
GCGCTGGCCCCGGCGCAGTGGCCCACTTCGGCCCTCATCGACTGGCTGTCGATCCTGCGCCAGCTCGAGACGGTGCCCGACCGTGCGCGCCGCCTCGACGAGGCGCAGCAGCTGCTGCGCGCGCGGCTGGCCTACAGCGGCACGACGCTGCGCTTTGCCAACGAGGCCTCCGACCACTGGTGGTGGCTGATGGAGGGGGCGGACGCCAACGCCGCGCGTCTGATCCTGGCCGTGCTCGACGACCCGGCCTGGCGCGGCGAGCTGCCGCGGCTCGTCACAGGCCACCTCATGCGCCAGCAGCGCGGGGCCTGGTCGACGACGGTGGCCAACGCGTGGAGCGTGGTCGCGTTCGAGCGCTTCGGCGAGCGCTTCGAGGCCGCGCCGGTGCGAGGCCGCACGGGCGCCACGGCGGGCGGCACACCGCAGCTGCTCGACTGGGCACGCACGCCCGAGGGCGGCGCGCTGAACGTTCCGTGGCCTGCGGCCGCTGGCACGCTGCGCGTCACGCACGAGGGTGCAGGACGGCCCTGGGTGACGGTGCAGGCGCGCGCGGCCGTACCGGTGACGCAGCCGGTGGCGGCAGGATTCACCCTCACGCGCACGCTCGTGCCCGTGTCGCAGCGCGAGAGCGGGCGCTGGTCGCGCGGCGATGTGGTGCGGGTGCGTGTGGAGCTGCAGGCCGCCTCCGACATGAACTGGGTGGTGCTGGCCGACCCCGTGCCCGCCGGCGCCACCGTGCTCGGCACCGGCCTGGGGCGTGACAGCGCGGTGGCCACCGCCGGTGAGTCCGCCGAGGGGTCAGGCCGGGCGCTCGTGGCCTTCGATGAGCGCGGCTTCGAGTCTTTCCGGCGCTACTTCGAGTTCCTGCCGCGCGGGCGTCACGTGGTGGAGTACACGGTGCGGCTGAACCAGCCGGGCCGCTTCGGCCTGCCGCCCACGCGCGCAGAGGCGATGTACGCACCCGAGGTCTACGGCGAGCTGCCGCTGGCGGCGCTGGAGGTGACGCGGTGAGGGCAGCAGGCCGCGCACGGCTCGCCGCGTTCGCGCTGTGGGCCCTGCTCGTGCTCCTGGGCCCGCGCGCCCACGCCGTGCCGACCTTCGACGAGGTGCGCGCCGCGCACCGGCCCTCCGACCTCGTGCTGCTGGACCGCCACGGCGTGCCGCTGCACACGCTGCGCACCGATCTGCAGGTGCGGCGCCTGGCCTGGGTGCCGCTGTCGGAGATGTCGCCTGCGCTGCTGCAGGCGGTGGTGGTGAGCGAGGATCGGCGCTTCTGGGCCCACTCGGGGGTGGACTGGGCAGCCGCGGCGCGCAGCGCCTTCGGCAACCTGTGGAACACGCGCACGCGCGGCGCCTCCACCGTGACCATGCAGCTCGCGGGCCTCATCGACGAGGGCCTGGCACGCCCGCCCGGCGGGCGCAGCCTGGGGCAGAAACTCGGGCAGGTGGTGGTGGCGAGCCGCCTGGAGGCAGGCTGGAGCAAGCACCAGATCCTGGAGGCCTACCTCAACAGCGTGCCGCTGCGCGGCGAGATGGTGGGGATCCATGCGCTCGCGCGCACCCTCTTCGGCAAGCACCCCGGCGGCCTGGATGCGCTCGAGGCGACGATTGCCGCAGCACTCGTTCGTGCTCCCAACGCGACGCCCGAGGCGGTGGCCCGGCGCGCCTGCGGCGTGCTGCAGGAGCTCAAGCTCGAGTGCACGGGCGTGGCCACGCTTGCCGGGGCTGCGCTGGCGCGCCGAGCGGGCCTGCCACAGGGCGAGCAGCTCGCCCCCCACTACGCGCGCCTGGCGCTGCGCCCCGACGGCCCACCCTTGCAGCGCAGCACGCTCGACGCGGGGCTGCAGCGCGTGGCGGTGCGCGCGCTGCGCCAGCAGCTGGCCGAGCTGGCCGGCCACCATGTGGAAGATGGTGCGGTGGTGGTGCTCGACAACGCCACGGGCGAGGTGCTCGCCTGGGTGGGCGCCAACGGCGACACGTCGGATGCACCGCAGGTCGATGGCGTGCTGGCGCGGCGCCAGGCCGGCTCCACCCTCAAGCCCTTCGCCTACGCCCTCGCCTTCGAGCAGCGCCTGCTCACGCCCGACTCTTTGCTCGACGACGCCCCCACCGCGCTGGCCACCGGTGCGGGCCTGTACCGGCCGCAGAACTACGACCGCTCCTTCAAGGGCTGGGTGAGTGCGCGCACGGCGCTGGGCTCGAGCCTGAACATACCCGCGGTGCGGGTGGGCACGCTGCTGCCACCCGATGCGCTCTTCGAGCGGCTCAATGCGCTGGGCCTGGCCCTGCCGCACACAGCCGGCTGGTACGGCAGCGCGCTCGTGCTGGGCAGCGCCGACGTGTCGCTGCTGGCCCTGACCAACGCCTACCGCACGCTGGCCAACGGCGGGCGGCACACGCCGGCGGCACTGCCGCACGCGGTGCGACCCGGGCAGGCTCAGGCCATGCCGCGCACCGCTGCCGCGGCGGCCGGTGCGGCGCCCGTCGTGCCGCCGGCTGCG
>CAILKA010000497.1 GCA_903834645.1 uncultured beta proteobacterium | reverse complement strand
TACAGGATGTACTTCGGCTTGAAGTAGGTGTAGGCCTTGGTGGCGCGCAGCTTCTGCAGATCCACCGCCAGCCCGAAGTCGCGCAGGCTCATGTTGATGAAGTTCGCGTGCCGCGACTCGTCACGCGTCAGGTAGGTCATCAGCCGCTTGATGTCCGGGTTGTCCACCTTCTTCCTGATCTCGTTGTAGAGCACGCAGCCCGAAAACTCCGAAGTGATCGAGGTGATGAGGAAGTCCAGGAACTCCTGACGCAAGGCCGGGTCCAGCGTGCGGATTTCGGCCGTGAAGGTGTCGTCACGCTTGAAGTGGTCCTGGTTGTTGTCGCCCTCGTATTCGGCGAGCATGGCGTCCCATTCGGCGCGCAGCGACGACACGTCGATGCGGTCCATCTCGTCGAAGTCGGTGGTGTAGAACCGGGGGCTGATCAGGTCCTCGGTGCGTGCGCGCTGCAGCACCTCGTCGGGATTTTCCAGGGTTGGCACGGCGCTCATGGGATTCACTCCTTGCGAGGGGATGGGGGCAGCCAGCGCAGGAACACGGCTGCGTTGTCGGGGCCGAAGGAGGCCAGGTCGATGTGCTGGCCGGTCGCGGAATCGGTGATCAGCAGCCGTGCATCGGCATGCAGCGTGAGCACATAGGGCGCCTCGGCCGGCACGCCCAGGGCACGACGCTCACGTGCGAGGCCGCGCAGCACGCCGCGCAGGAAGCCCTGCTCGCCGGCCATCCGGGCCACGGCCTCGCCACTGACGGCATCCTTCACCTGAACGGCACCATCGGATGCATCGGCAAACACGAGCCGACGCTCCACCACCACGGCCGCCGGCGCCTGCGCCGGATCGAAGCCGGTCAGCCGCAGGGTCGACACCGCGAGAAGCGTGAGCCCCACGATGCAGGCCGCCGCGACGAGCACCGCTCGCGGAAAGAGCGGCTTGGCGCGTACCGGTGTGTCGTTCAGGTCGGTCGGGTGGGTCAGGCCGGTGGCGTTCATCGTGGTTTCCCCGGGGGCTCCTGATCAGGCCGAGACCGGCTGTGGGGTCTCGCCACGCGTGCCGCGTACGCGATCCGCATCGATTTCCGCAGCCGGTGCCGGGCGCGCAACCGTGGCGTTGGCCTCGGCCCAGGCCTGTGTCAGGCGAGCCGCCACCGCTTCGGCATCCGCCAGGCAGCGCAGCATGGGCTGCGGTCGGGTGTAGTGCCAGGGCCGCGCATGCGGCCACAGGTGCAGCACGGCGATGCGTGTGTCGCCCCGCAACGCAAGCGAGATCTCTCCGCTGCCTGCCTTCAGGGGCAGCAGGTTGGCGCCGTCGATCTGGCGCAGCGGCAGGTTGTAGGTGACGGTGAGCACGATCCCGATGCGCATCACCACCCGCTTGTTGGTGAGGGTGTAGGCGGTCGTGCTGGCAGTCAGCCGGGCCAGGGTGGCCACGATGGTCAGCGCGACTGCGGCCAGCAGAGCCAGTGCGACCGTGCCGCGCAGGGCTTCATGCCAGGCGGCACCGTCGTGCACCTGCACGGCCACCCGCCAGGCAAGCATGACCCCAAAGTACAGAGCCAGCGCTGGCAGGTGGAAGATGCGCCGGGCCACCAGCGCCGCCTGGGGCTGTCCTTGCCACAGGATGCGCTCGTCTGCCGGCAGTGCCTCAGGCAGCCCGAACTCCGGCTCGAGCTCGTGCTCGTGGCCGCGCGCAGGTGACTGCGGCACGGCCGGCCGGTCAGCGCGCACGGCCGGCCTCATACGAGCGGCTCCAGTCGGGTCGGCTCGGCATACAGGAGCCCGGCGCCGAAGTAGGCGGAGATCTTCTCCTCCTCCAGCAGCGTGATCGAGCCCGCGGATTTGGTCGCCGGCACCCCTGCCCACTGCGAGGCCAGCAGCGCATGCACCTTCACGCGCTCACGCGTGATGCGGCAGAACGTCATCGGCACGAGTGCTCGGCGCGAACCGTCGGCGAGCTCCACATCCAGGTAGCGAAAGACCATCTCGGGCGCGTCGATCCACAGGTCGCGGACCGTTCCCACCGGGTCTTCGTTTGCGTCCACCAGGGTCATGCCGCGCGGGTCGGGATCCTTGTCGCTGACGTTGCACTCAGGCACCTGCGACAACGGACGGATCTTCGGCTCGCCATGGCTGTCGAGGTCGGGGTGGTCGGCGCGCTCGGTCCAGGAACCTGGCCCGACACCAGCCAGCAGCGGGTTGCCCACCGGCTCCAAAGGCGTGCCCTCCGAGCCGTGGACCCGCTCGGCGCTGAAGTTGCGCAGCGGGCCCTTGTCGTTCGGGGCGTACACGATCTCGCCCGAGGTCAGACGGTAGGCCTTGGGCTCGGGAATCGGGATCCAGCCTTCAGCGGAATCGCCGCGCCAGGTCTCCAGCGGATAGCCCTCGCGCCGGTTCTCGCGCACGAGGTAATAGATGACGCCGGCAAAGAAGATCCAGAAGGCGTACAGCACCAACTGGGCGACGTCGACGTATGAGGTAATGGCTCCGGTTCCCATGGGCGCTCTCCTGAATGTCTGGCGGTGTCGGTGGACGTTGGGAAGGTGAAAGGGGCGGCTCAGCCGGGGAAATCGGCCAGGCCAAAGCGTGACGGGGGCAAGTGATCGGTGCGGGTGGCGAGGGGCCCGCGCCGGCGCACGAGCGGACCAATCACCACGAGCGTGACGAACAGCAGCGCGAGCTCGAGGTGGTAGACAAAACCGTAGCCGGCAGCGGGCGTGGCCAGGGCCTCGCCCAGCGCGCCAGACATCGCGAGATGGGTGCCGCCATCGCGCAGGACGCCACCCAGCGCCACCGAAAGGCCGGTGGCCGTGGCGACCACCCCGCCCCAGGCCCCGAGCACCATTCCGTGGAGCCCGCCACTCTCCAGTTGCATCGCTGCGCTCAGCGTGCCCACCGAGAAGAGCCCGCCTCCCAGGCCGATCAGCACCACGCCGACCCGAAACAGGGTGGCCGACTGCAGCGGCTCAGCGAACACCACGCACGAGAAGGCGGCCAAGCCCGCAACCAGCCCGAGCGCGGCCACGCGCTGCGGATCGGCCTGCCGAGCCAGCATGCGCGCGGCCAGCGCGCAGGCACCGATGGCACCGGCAGCCATCAGGCCAGTGAGCAGGGTGGTCTGGCCCACGCTCAGCCCGAGCACCTCGGCACCGTAAGGCTCCAGGATGATGTCCTGCATGTTGAAGGCGGCCGTGCCCAGCCCCACGGCCAGCAGGAAACGCGTGGTGCGGCCATGTGCCGCGAAGGCACGCCAGGCCAGGCCAAAGGGCGTCGGGTCCGCTGGCGCACGCGCGCGCTCGCGGTCGCGCGGCTCTTGCTTCCACACCGCCACGAGGTTGAGGAGGAGCACGAGCACGGCCGTGCCCTGCACCACCTGCACGAGCCGGGTGTGGCTGTAGTCGGCCAGCAGCAGGCTGAACGCGATGCCGCTGCCCACCATGCCGGCCAGCAGCATCACGTACATCAGCGCCACCACGCGTGGTCGCGTGCGCTCGCTGGCGAGATCGGTCGCGAGTGCCAGGCCTGCGGTCTGCACCGTCTGCGCACCGGCCCCCGCCAACAGGAAGGCCAGCGCCGCCGCCAGGTGCCCGGCCCACAACTGCGCCGCCAGCTCGCCGCCAAGCAGCACGATCGCGAAGGGCATGATGGCCAGCCCCGCGAACTGCAGGCCGCTGCCCATCCAGATGAAGGGCACGCGACGCCAGCCCAACGGGCTCCTGTGGCGGTCGCTCGTCCAGCCGATCAGCGCCCGGAACGGAGCCACCAGCAGCGGCAGCGCCACCATCAGCGACACCAGCCACGCACCCACGCCGATCTCCACGATCATCACGCGGTTGAGCGTGCCCACCGCGAGCACGCTGACCATCCCCACCGTCACCTGAAACAGTGCCAGGCGCACCAGGCGCACCAGCGGCAGGTCCTCGCTGGCCGCGTCTGCGAAGGGCAGGTAGCGCGCAGCCACACGCGTCCAGTCCAGTCGCGGCAGGCCAGTGAGGGAAAACTTCAGCACGTGCGTCCCAGCTCGAAGGCCTGAGAGGTGTAGAAGCCGCTGCGCACCGTGTGCGTGCGCTCGACGGACCAGGTGTCCGGACCGAGCTGCGCCGCAATCTCGCGCCGCAGCGACATCTCGGGTACCGGCACGATCGAGGGCGCCCTGTCCCCGCGCGGGAAGAGCTTGCCCACTGCGTGCATCGCGCGCAGCGCCGGCGTGGCCGGCGCAAAGGTCACCACCATCGAGCGGCGCACGCGCGGGGCGAGCGCGCGCAGCACCGCAACCGCGTCGGGCGTGCGGTAGTGGATGAGGGAGTCCATCGCCACGACATGGTCGAACTCGCCCAGGCGCGCGTCGCTCATGTCGCCGCTGTCGAACTCGATGCGCGCACGCTCCGCGCTGCTGCCGAGCAATTCGTCGGCGCGCTGGCGCGCCACGTCCACGAGCGAGGGCGAGAGATCGATGGCAAGCACCCGCGCTCCGCGGCGCGCGGCCTCGATCGCGAAAGCACCCGTGCCGCAACCGGCATCGAGCACGCGTGCGCCGCCGAGGTCGGCCGGCAGCCACGCAAGCAGCGTGTCGCGCATGCGGTCGCGTCCGGCGCGCACGGTGGCTCGCACGCGGCTCACGGGGGCGGTGGAGGTCAATTGCTCCCACGCCTTCATCGCCGTGCGATCGAAGTAGTGCTCGATCTCGCCCCGGCGACGCTGATAGGTACCGGTGTGCAGGCTCATGTCAGTCGAAGCCCAGCAGGTCGAAGATCTCGCGGTCCTTCAGCGGCACCGCCGACAGCGGCTCCACGCCCGCCCACAGCCGCGCGGCCAGCTGCAGGTACTCCTGCTGCACCGCGGCAAGCTCGGGCGTGTCCTCCATCTCGAAAAGCGTGGCCTTCTTCAGCCGACTGCGCCGGATCGCGTCCAGGTCGGGGAAGCGCGCCATCGTCTTCAAGCCGATGCGCGAGTTGAACTTGTCGATCTGGTCGGTCTCGGCGCTGCGGTTGGCGATCACGCCACCCAGGCGCACGTTGTAGTTCTTCGATTTCGCCCCGATCGCCTGCACGATGCGGTTCATCGCGAAGATCGAGTCGAAGTCGTTGGCCGTAACGATCAGCGCCCTGTCGGCATGCTGCAGAGGCGCGGCAAACCCACCGCACACCACGTCGCCCAGGACGTCGAAGATCACGACATCCGTGTCCTCGAGCAGGTGATGCTCCTTGAGCAGCTTCACGGTCTGCCCCACCACGTAGCCCCCGCAGCCCGTGCCTGCCGGCGGTCCGCCCGCCTCCACGCACATCACGCCGTTGTAGCCCTGGTAGACGAAGTCC
>CAILKA010000496.1 GCA_903834645.1 uncultured beta proteobacterium | reverse complement strand
CGCGGATTACCTGCCCGAAAGCCTGCGTTATCTCGGCTCAACTGCGCGCGTAGGCGCCAAGAATGCGCAGCATCAATGGCCCGTCGCGGCCACCGAAGGAGCCGACGTGATCGAGGGGCCGAATCTTCCCAACGTGCATATCACCATCATGCAACCGGTTGGGTATGTGCATTCTCTGGGTCTTGTGGATCCGGCCAGGTTCGTTCGTCACCAGCTGCGCCGATTGGGCGTAGAAGTCACGATGGCCAAGAACCGTCTCAGAGCGGACGCTCTGAATATTGTCTTTGGTGCGCATTTGGGGTTTCCGCCGGAGTGGCGTGAGAGACATGCCTGCCTCTTCGTCAATCTCGAACAGCTAGGTATGGGAGGCGCAGAGGTTTCGCCCAGTTATCTCAAGCTGCTCAAAACCTCAGGGGTGATTGACTACGATACTGCAAACGTCAGCGCCTATGTAGAAGACCCAGCCGATGTTCCGATCATTCCCTTTACGCATGCTCGGTATCTCGAAGATCGCTCCGGAGATCTCCTCCCTCTGCAGGACAGGCCTATCGACCTGCTCTTCTTTGGCAGCATGAATGAGCGGCGGCGCCGATTCATAGAGAGGGTCGAATCAGCGGGCGCAACGGTCGCCATGTTTGACAAACCTCTATACTTGAACGAGCGGGACAATTATATCCGACAGGCCAAGGCCGTTCTGAATTGCCATTTTTATGACTGCGCAAAATTTGAGCAGGTCCGGACATTCCATTGCTTGTCTCTCGGCACTCCCGTCATCGCGGAGCGTGGCCACGGTACATCAGTCCCCTCTGCTTTCGAAGACAGCGTCATCTGGGTAAACGATGACGACCTCGACCGATACTTCTCTGAGGAGTTTCGCTCTCCCGCTTTTTATCACGATGCATCTCGGCGCCTTCAAAATTGGCGTGACCATGACTCGTTAGATTCCTACGAGGATTTGCTGTCGTTCGTCATTGGCTACATGGCCGGGCATGCCAGGCACAAACCCTCAGACGCTTGGAGGCCATCCCAGATCAATCTCGGATCGGGAAAAGACTACCAGCCAGGATGGTTGAATCTGGACATCCTGGATCGCACCGAACCGGACCTGGTGCTCGATCTGGCACAACCTCACCGGCTGCCCCTGAGTGCCACGACACGCTATGGATCCGAGGTGATTCTGGAAGAGGGGTCCGTCGATGTGGTCAACGCCAACAATGTCCTCGAGCACGTGCCGGACCTTCCGCGTCTGATGACGAATGTCCTGGCCCTGCTCAAGGAGGGCGGAAGGCTGGAAGTGGAGGTGCCCTACGAAAAGGCGCTGACAGCCTGGCAGGACCCCACCCACATCCGCGCCATGAACGAAAACTCATGGACGTACTACACGGATTGGTTTTGGTACCTGGGATGGATCGATCACCGCTTCGAGATCAAGGCCTCCCAATGGTTGGACGCTGGCCTGCGCCCCTGTGAAAAGGGCAGTGCGGCCTTCATGTGGCTCAGCCTCGAGAAGGTCCGCACATCCCCGGCAGAGCGGGTCATCGCCCTGACCATGAGGCCCACGCTTGACCTGCCAGACGATGACGAGGTGGATCAGGCCGGCCGCCGCTCGCCATCCTGCGCGGCCTTGATGGCGGAGCAGAGCTGAACTGGTCCGGCTCTTCAGCCACCCGCTCGCGACCGCAGTCCACGCGGCCGGGCAACTGCCGTCAACGCAGGCGGGGCAGCACGTATCGGTCGGCTGGGCCGAAATGAAGGTGTTCGTGGTCGAGTGGCTTGCTTCTCTTTGGATGCTCGACCGCCGCTTCACCTCGCTGGCCGACGACCCTTTCGCGCTCAGGCGAACCGGCATTGCCGCGCTCCACCTGGACTAGGAGCTGCGCATCGCCAACGGCCACCAGCTCGCCTTCATGCGCACCGCAGACCCAGGCCACATCGCCTCCTTCCAGCGCATCCGTGCCAAGGTCATGCAGCGCTTCGCCGCGGTGGCAAGCTGAGCCCGCGTGCCCGGAGAAGGCGAGCTCTTCCACCCCAATTCCAGCGTGTCGGGCAGCGCGGCCGGGAGCACACTGACCGCATGCCTACTCTCGTCACTGCCTCCGACGCAGAGCTCCTCGAGAACCGCTTCCTGGGCACCGACCTGGGCAGCCTATTCCACTCGGCGGCCTACCACCGCCTGCACGCGGGCGATGAGGGTCTGTTCTTCGAATGGGCGGTGGGCGGTCAGGTGCAGGCCAGCATCCACTTCAGCCCCGGGGCTGATGGGCTATGGCGCAGCCCCTCCCGCGGCACCTTTGCCGGGTATGCTTGGCGCGAGGGCTGCGGCCTGGACAGCCTGTTTGCCTTCCACGATGCGGTGATGGTCCGATTGGCTGCCCGCGGTGCACGCCGGGTCGAGATCCTGACCGCGCCGATGGCCCACGATGCCCAGGCCTTCAGCCAGCAGAGCTATCTGCTGCGCAGCCGCGGCTTTCACATCAGCCGCTGCGACCTGAACCAGAACCTGGTGCTCGACCAGCGTCCATTCGCCGAGCGCATCAGCTACGGCAACCTGAAGCGCCTTCGCAAGTGCGAGCGCGAAGGCGTGGTGGTGACGGCGCTGCCGATCGACCAGCTGCCCGCCGTCTACGAGACCCTCGCCGTCAACCGCGCCGCCAAGGGCCACTCACTGTCTATGAGCTTGCCTGCCCTGGCCGACATGGCCGCGCACTTCCCCGGAGTGATGCAGCTCTTCGGTTGCCAGGCTGGCGCCGAACAGGCAGCGGCGGCTCTGTGCCTGCGCCTGTCGGAGGAGGTAATGTATGTCTTCTACTGGGGCGACCGGCCGGGTTATGGCCAGCT
>CAILKA010000495.1 GCA_903834645.1 uncultured beta proteobacterium | reverse complement strand
CCCGCCCCCGCATGGCCCGCCCCGTCGAGCTGCCCCACGAGCACCGTGGCCACCTGCTCCGGCCCGGTGTTGTGCAGCTTCAGCCGCGCCGAGATGTCGGCCGCCGTACGCAGCCGCAGCAGCGTGGAGCTCGAACGAATCCGCAGCAGATCCCGGAATGCATCGCGCGTCCACGCGATCTCGTCACCCGTGGGCTTGATCCGCGCGTCCGAGAGCAGCGGCTGCATCACGCCCCAGTTGCTGCCGTTGTCCCACGAAGGCGGCAGCCCCGTGCCGTAGTAGTTGTCCTGGTAGCTCCAGTCGAGGCGGTTGAACCAGTCGCCTGAGTCGTAGCTGTTGCGGTCGAAGCTCTTGCTGCGCAGCGTGTCGATGCCGGCGTGGAAGTAGGCGACGCCCTGGCTGAACATCGTGATCGCGGCCGAAAGCATCTGCACCCGCGCGCGGTCCTCGCGGCTGGTGGCCACGGGCAGCTTGTAGGCGTGGTTGTCGAAGAGCGTCTGGTTGTCGTGGTTCTCGGCGTAATTCACCACCTCCGAGGGCTGCGTCACGTAGCCGGCGGGCTGGTTGGGGTAGACGAAGAACTCCTCCAGGCGCTTGGCCGTGCCGTCGCGCAGCGTCATCGTGTAGCCGCGAATCGCCCCGGCCAGCCCCGCGCGCACGATGTCGCCCTGCAGCATCAGGTCGTTGCGCGTCTTGCCCATGCCCTGCGAGTTCGGGTCGTAGAAGAGGCCGTTGACGAAGCCCTGGTTGGCCACGAGCGCGTTGCCGTTGTCGAAGGGCCCGCCGCCTCGGATGGCGTCGCGCGGGAAGGGGTTGAAGGTGCCGATGCCCGAGCCGTTCAGGCTCCACATCGAGGCCTGCACGAAGCGCGCGCCGTCGGCCACCTCGCCGAAGTTCCAGCCTTCCCCGAGCAGCTGCACCGGCCGGCCTGCTGCCGTGTTGACCGCCGCCTGCAGCCGCTCCATCGCTGCGCGCGGCTGGTGGCCCATGATGTCGAAGCGAAAGCTGCTGATGCGGTAGTCGCGCGCCCAGACCACCACCGAGTCGGTCATGAGCTTTTCCATCATGCGGTTCTCGGTGGCGGTGTTGTCGCAGCAGGTGGAGGTCTCCACGCCGCCGGCCGCGTTGAGCCGGTGGTAGTAGCCCGGCACGATCCGGTCGAGCACCGACTTCGCGTTCTGCCCCGAGGCGGTGGTGTGGTTGTAGACCACGTCCATCCCCACGCGCAGGCCGGCCGCGTGCAGCGCCTGCACCATCGCGCGGAACTCCACGATGCGCGCCAGCGGGTCGGCCACGCTGGTGGCGTAGCTGCCCTCCGGGGCCGTGTAGTGCCAGGGGTCGTAGCCCCAGTTGTAGCAGTCCGTCCCCCGCGTGGCGCCCACCGTGGCCTGCTGGCTGCTCGAGTCGGCCGCGCCCGAGGGGCTGGGCGTGGTGCAGCCCACTTCCGGGACGCTGGCGATGTCGAAGACGGGCAGCAGGTGCACGTCGGTCAGGCCCGCCTGCGCCAGCGCGCGCAGGTGCTTCATGCCGTGGGCGTTCGTCTCGGTGAAGGCGAGGTAGGTGCCGCGCCGCGCCGCGCTCACGCTCGCGTCGTGGGCGGAGAAGTCGCGCACGTGCAATTCGTAGATGGACATGTCGGGTGCTGCAGCCACGGTGGCCGGGATGCGGCTCGTCGACCAGCCCGCGGGCTGCGTGGACGGGGCGTTGAGGTCCACGACGACGCTGCGTGCCGAGTCGGCCGTGAGCGCCAGCGTATAGGGGTCGGTGACGAGGTTGGTGACCAGGCCCGTGCCGCGCACGAAGACCTCCACGCGGTAGTGGAAGGCGCGCCCCGACAAGTCGCCCGTGCGCGCCACGCTCCAGGTGCCCGTGGCGTCGTCGCGCGCCATGTCCACCGTCGTCGAGCTGCTGCCCGCGAGCGAGTCGTAGAGCACGAGCGAGACCTTCTGCGCCGTGGGGGCCCACACCTTGAAGCGGGTGTTGCCGCCATTGAGCGTGGCTCCGAGGTCGCCCACGTCGGCTGCCCCCGCATAGAGGTCGTCCAGCGCGCCGCCGATCTGCGTGGTCGTGGCGTTGCGCACCAGGCCGCCGTCGGTCTCCTGCACGAGCACGAGCTGCGCGCGGTGCAGCTCGCTCAGCCGCGTCAGGTCGCCCGCCTTCAAGGCCAGCGTGGCGCCGGCGCCCACCCACTTGAAGCGCGTGGCCCAGGGCTCGGGCACGCTGCCTGCGTAGGCCTCCAGCGTGATCGAGCCGTCGGCACCGGTGAGCGCCGCGCCCACGCCCGCCTGGATCGCTCCCTTGGCCGACCAGTAGAGCTTGTGCACGCCCGTGGTGTCGATGCCCGGCCAGCGCAGCAGCTGCCGGTTGAGCCACACGCCGCGCGACTCGGCCAGGTTGACGCTGCCGGTGATCGGTGGCGTGGGCGTGCCGCCGGAGTTGCCGCCGCCCCCGCCTGCTGCTGCTCCTCCCCCGCCGCCGCCTCCGCAGCCGCCGAGCGCAGCGAGCGTGGCAGCCAGCGCGAGGGCGGCGGCGGCGCGGCCCAGGGCGCGCCGGTTGAGCCAGGGCTTGACGGGCATGGGAGTCTCCTCGGGATCGGTGTTCGGGTGCGTCGGCGTTTCGGCAGCTCGGGCCGCGTGGCAGGCCTTCAGGCGCGGCTCAGCGCTCGATCCATACCACGGCCGTGCGCGGCGGAACGACGAGCCGCCCGCTGGCGGCATCGAAGCTCGCCTCGCGCACGCGCGCATCGGCCGCGTTCGGCGCAGCCAGTACCGGATGCAGCTCGAGCTTGCGCCCCACCAGCGCGGGGTCGGTCAGCGCCTGCGGCACGCGGTCGACGTTGATGGCGTAGACGAGCCCGGCGTGGTTCGCGCCCTGCAGACCGCGCCCGTCCACGTGCGCGGCCACGAGCGCGCCGCTGCCCGCGGGCCCGGTGCCCAGCAGCCGCAGCCGGCGCTGCACCTCCTCGGCCGTGCGCAGCCGCAGCATCGTCGTGCCCGAGCGGATGCGCAGCAGCTCGACGAAGGCGTCGCGCGTCCACGCGATCTGCGCCGGCTCGGGCTGGATGCGTGCGTCTCCCAGGCGCGGGGCCATCAGCGGCCAGCTGCTCTCGTTGTCGCCGCGCGGGGGCAGCCCGGCGGCAAAGCCGTTGTCGGTGTAGCTGTAGTCGAGCCGGTTGAACCAGTCGCCCGAGTCGTAGCTGTTGCGGTCCATCGACTTGCTGCGCAGCATCTCCTGCCCGGCGTGGAAGTAGGCGATGCCCTGGCTGAAGGCCACCACCGCATTGGCCAGGTGCTGCACGCGCGCGCGCTCCTCGCGCGAGGTGGCGCGCGGCAGCTTGAAGGCCAGCAGGTCAAACAGCGTCTGGTTGTCGTGGTTCTCGGTGTAGTTCACGACCTCGCCGGGCTGGCTCGCGTAGCCGGCCGGCCCGCCTGCGTAGTCGATGGCCGAGGCCGCGCGCACGCTGCCGTCGTGGGCCGTGAAGCGGTAGTCGCGCAGCGTCCCGGCCAGACCCACGCGCACGAGGTCGGCGCTGCGGCGCAGGGCTTCGCGCTCGGCCGGCGTGGGCGCGGGGCGGCCATCGGCCGCGGGGGCGGTGTCGGTGGCGGTGGCCGCTTCGGCCGCGTTTCGCGTGCCGGCCGCGCGTGCGGCCAACACGTCCTCGTTCGGGTCCGTGCCCAGCCCGCTCACCCAGCCCTGGCGCAGCACCTGCTCGGGGCCGCTGTCGCAGCAGCCGCCGCCGCGCACGGCGTCGCGCCCGCGGTCGCTGAAGGTGGCGATGCCCGTGCCGTCCAGCCGGCCCTGCGCGGCCTGCACGAAGCGTGCGCCGCGCGCCACCTCGCCGAAATCCCAGCCCTCACCGATGAGGTGGATGTGGCGCCCGGCGGCGCGGTTGACGGCCTGCTGCAGCCGCACCATCGCCTCGCGCGGCTGGTGGCCCATGAGGTCGAAGCGGAAGGAGTCGATGCGGTGGTCGCGCGCCCACACCACGGCCGAGTCGATCATGAGCCGCGCCATCATGCGGTGCTCGGTGGCGGTGTTGTCGCAGCAGGTGGAGCGCTCCACCTCGCCCTTGGTGTCCAGGCGCTGGTAGTAGCCCGGCACGATCCGGTCGAGCACCGACTTGGCGTGCTGCCCCGAGGCGGTGGTGTGGTTGTAGACCACGTCCATGCCCACGCGCAGGCCGGCCGTGTGCAGCGCCTGCACCATGCGGCGGAACTCGACGATGCGCAGCGCCGGGTCGCGCGCGTCGGTGGCGTAGCTGCCCTCGGGGGCGGTGAAGTGCCAGGGGTCGTAGCCCCAGTTGTAGCAGTCGCTGCCGCGCGCGGGCTCGATGAGGGCCTGCTGGCGCGGGGAGTCCGGCGGGAGCGCGCGCAGCTGGGCTTCGTCGGGCCGCACGCAGCCGCGCTCGGGCACGGTGGCCAGGTCGAAGACAGGCAAGAGGTGCACGTCGGTCAGGCCCGCCTCGGCAAGCTGCTTCAAGTGGCGCATGCCGCGCCCATCCGGGTGGGCGAAGGCGAGGTAGGTACCGCGGTGGGCGGCGGGCACGCTCGCGTCGCCGATCGAGAAGTCGCGCACGTGCAGCTCGTAGATCACGAGGTCGGTGGCAGCGGCCACGCGGTTCGGGCGCGGCGTGTCGCGCCACCCTGGTGGCGCCAGGGCGGGGTCGTCGAGGTCGATCGCTGCGCTGCGCGCGGAGTCGGCCGTGAGGGAGAGGGCGTAGGGGTCGGTGACGCGTTGGCGCACCAGGCCGGTGCCGGGCACGAACACGTCCACGAGGTAGGTGTAGACGGCGCGCACGGCGCGGGAAGCCGGCGTCGCACCCGGGGTCGTACCCGGGGTCGTACCGGGGGTCGCACCCAGCGTGGCCACGCTGGCACGCCACACGCCCGTGGCCTCGTCGCGGCGCATCGGCACGCGCGTGCGGGCCGCGCCCTCGGGGCCCTCGTAGAGGCACACGCTCACCTGCTGCGCCGTGGGCGCCCACAGCCCGAAGTCCGTGCGCGCGGCGCGCGGCACGGCCCCGAGGCCAGGAGCCTGCTCGGCCGCTGCGTAGAGCGCGTCGAGCGCCCCGGCGAGCTGCACCCGCGTGGCCGCGCGCACCCGGCCCTGCGCATCCTCCTGCACGAGCAGCAGCTGGCCGCGGTGCCAGGCGCGCTGCATGGCGGCGTTCCAGTTCTCCGCGCGCAGCGTCACGCCCGCTGCGATGT
>CAILKA010000494.1 GCA_903834645.1 uncultured beta proteobacterium | reverse complement strand
ATGCACTGGGCACTGTTCCCGGGCCTGGCGATCTTCATCACCGTGCTGACCATCAACTTCATCGGCGACGGGCTGCGTGACGCACTCGACCCGAGACGGGTCTTGTGAAGGCCGGCACCGTGGCGATGCTCGAGATCAAGGGTCTGAAGACCCATTTCAAGACCGATGACGGCTGGCTGCACGCCGTCGACGGCGTGGACATGACGATCGACGCCGGCGAGACGCTGTGCGTGGTGGGTGAGTCAGGCTGCGGCAAGAGCGTCACGGCCAAGACCGTGATGAAGCTCATCGACATGCCACCGGGCAGGATCGCCGCGGGGCAGGTGCTGTGGCAGGGCCGCGACCTCGTTCCCCTGGGCCCCGACGAGATGTCGAAGATTCGCGCCAAGGAGATCGCGATCATCTTCCAGGAGCCGATGACGAGCCTGAACCCGGTGTTCACGGTGGGCGAGCAGATCGCCGAATCGCTGCGGCTGCACGAGGGCCTGTCGCGCCGCGATGCGATGGACCGCGCCGTCGAGATGCTGCGCCTGGTTCGCATCCCCACGCCCGAGCGGCGCGTGAACGACTACCCGCACCAGTTCTCCGGCGGGATGCGCCAGCGCGTGATGATCGCCATCGCGCTGGCCTGCAAGCCCAAGCTGCTGATCGCCGACGAGCCCACCACCGCGCTGGACGTGACGATCCAGGCGCAGATCCTGGACCTCATGGCCGAGCTCAAGTCGAGCATGGGCATGGCCGTGATGCTGATCACGCACGCGATGGGCGTGGTGGCCGAAGTGGCGCAGCGCGTGGTGGTGATGTATGCCGGCAAGGTGGTGGAGGAGGCCACGGTGGAGGAGCTCTTCGCCCACCCGCGCCACCCCTACACGCAGGGCCTGATCCGCTCGATCCCGCGCATCGATCTTGCCGCCACACACAAGACGCGCCTGGAGGCCATTCCCGGCACCGTGCCCAAGCTCATCGAGCCGGCCGAGGGCTGTCGCTTCGCCAGCCGCTGCCGCCACGCCAGCGCGGCCTGCCTGGGGGTCACCCCGCCCCTGCGCGAGGTGGCGCCTGGCCACAAGGTGGCCTGCGTGCTCGAGGGAGGTGCTGCATGACCGAGCCCCTGCTGAAGGTCAGCAACCTCGTCAAGCACTTTCCCGTGCGCGGCGGGCTGCTGCGGCGCGAGACCGGGCGCGTGCATGCCGTGGACGGCGTGAGCTTCGACCTCCAGGCCGGCGAGACGCTGGGCGTGGTGGGCGAGTCGGGCTGCGGCAAGAGCACGATGGGGCGCTGCATCCTGCGCCTGATCGAGCCCACCGCGGGTGAGGTCTGGTTCGAGGGCCGCAACGTCACGGCGCTGGGTGCCGATGAGCTGCGTGCACTGGCCCGCGACATGCAGATCATCTTCCAGGATCCGTATGCGTCGCTGAACCCGCGCATGACGGTGGGGTCCATCATCGGCGAGGCGCTGACCATCCACAAGCTTGCCCCGACGAAGGAGGCCTACGAGGCCCGCATCGTCGAGCTGCTCGAGACGGTGGGCCTGAACGCCGACCACATGCGGCGCTACCCGCACGAGTTCTCGGGCGGCCAGCGCCAGCGCATCGGCATCGCCCGCGCGCTGGCCGTGAGCCCGAAGCTCATCGTGTGCGACGAGGCGGTGTCGGCGCTGGATGTGTCGATCCAGGCGCAGGTGATCAACCTGCTGGAAGACCTGCAGGCCAAGTTCCACCTCACCTACGTCTTCATCGCGCACGACCTGTCGGTGGTGGAGCACACGAGCGACCGCGTGGCCGTGATGTACCTCGGGCGCATCGTCGAGCTCGCCTCCTCGCGCGAGCTCTACACCAACCCGCTGCACCCGTACACCGAGGCGCTGCTGTCGGCCGTGCCGATCCCCGACCCGACGGTGCGGCGCAAGCGCATCCCGCTGCAAGGCGATGTGCCCAGCCCCATCAACCCGCCCCCCGGCTGCCATTTCCACACGCGCTGCCCCATTGCCCAGCATCCACTGTGCTCGACCGAGCGGCCCGAGTTGAGGCAGACGAGCGACGGGCACTGGGTGTCGTGCCACCTGCGGGGCTGAAGGGCGCGGGCCGGGCTGACGCCTGCTCGACCCCCGGTTGACGCCGGATCAGGCGGGCGCGCGAAGAGCCCAGGCCGCGAAGAGGCGGTGCAGCTGCTCCAGGCCATCGGTCAGGGCAGCCGGCCCGGGCTGCAGGATGTCGCAGGACTTGATCTCGTGCAGCCACCCTCCGCGCACCGCTGGCACGTCCGCCCAGCCTGCGCGCGCGGCGACCTTCTCCGGGCGGAATTTCTTGCCGCACCACGAGCCCACGATCACATCGGGCGCACGGCGAGCCGGCTCCAGGGGGTCGGCGATCACGCGGTCGCGACCCATCGCGGCCCGGGCCAGCTCGGGGAAGACATCCTCGCCACCGGCCCGGTGCACGAGCTCCGACACCCAGCGGATGGCGCTGATCATCGGCTCGTCCCACTCCTCGAAGTAGACGCGCGGGCGGCGCGGCCAGGCAGCCGCCTGCTGTGCGATCTCGGCGTGGCGGGCCAGGCAGCCCGAGATCCAGGCCTCGGCCCGGTCCTGTGCCCCCACGAGCGCAGCCACCAGGCGCATCGTGCGCAGAATCTCCGGCACGCTGCGCTGGTTCGTGACGTAAACGTCGAGCCCGGCGCGGATGAGCTTGTCGGCGAGTGCCGCCTGCATGTCGGAGAAACCGATCACCAGGTCGGGCTCGAGCTCGACGATGCGGTCGACCTTGCCGTCGAGGAAGGCGCTGACGCGGGGCTTTTCCAGCCGCGCTCGGCGCGGGCGCACCGTGTAGCCGCTGATGCCCACGATGCGCCGCTCCTCGCCGAGGAGGTAGAGCCACTCGGTGGTCTCCTCGGTGAGGCAGACGATGCGCTGCGGTCCGCTCATGGAGGCGATTGTTCCAGCAACGCCACCCAGCGTGGCGACTCGGGGTGCCCGTGGGCAGTCGTCTGCACCGCCTGCACCCGCACCGCATGGTCGAAAGCGGCCTCGAGCGCGGCGTGCATCACAGGGTCACCCGGTGCACCGTCGGCGCGCACCGTGCCGGCCTTGAGCACGACGACACGGTCGGCCTGCAGCGCGAGCGTCAGGTCGTGCAGCACGATGACCACGGTGTCGCCCGCGGCGGCGCGCGCGCGCAGGTGCCGGGCCAGCCGCGACACGTGCGGCGCGTCCAGGTGCGCAGTCGGCTCGTCGAGCAGCAGCACGCGTGCCTGCCCCGCAAAGACGCGCGCCAGCAGCACGCGCTGGCGCTCCCCACCTGAGAGCGTCGACAGCGGCCGCAGCGCCAGCGCTTCGCAGTCGGTGAGCGCCATCGCCTGCGCGACGATGCGCGCATCGTGCGCATCCGGCGCACCGAAGAGGCCGAGGTGGGGCAGCCGCCCAAGGCCCACCACGTCGCGCACCGCGAGCTCACCCTGGGATTCACCTGGCTGGGCCATCCAGGCCAGGCAGCGGGCACGCTCTCGCGCCGGCCAGTCCCGCAGGGGCTGCTCCATCAGGTGGACGCTCCCCTCCTCCATCGGCAGCAAGCCCGCCAGCGCCTGCAGCAGCGTGCTCTTGCCCGCGCCGTTGGGGCCGACGAGAGTGGTCCAGGTGCCCGGGGCGAACCGTGCCGACACGCCCTGGAGTGCGAGGCGGTCCGCGCGTCGCACGCGCAAGCCACGGGCCTCCAGGGCGCAGGCGGGGGTGCCGTTCAAGCCCCGCTCCAGCCGCGCCGGCGCAGCAGCACCAGCAGGTACACCCCGCCCACGAGTGCCGTCACGATGCCCACCGGCCACTCGCGCGGGGCCACGACGGTGCGTGCGAGCACATCGGCGGCCAGCAGCAGAGCCCCGCCAGCCAGCGCAGACAGGCCCAGCAGCGGCGCATGCGTGAGGACGGCGAGCTGCCGCACCAGGTGCGGCGCCGCCAACCCCACGAAGGCCACCAGCCCGACCTGCGCGACCGCGCTGCCCGTGCACAGCGCCAGCAGCGCCACGAGCAGCAGCCTCAGCCGTGCCAACGGCAGGCCCAGGCTGGCCGCCTGCGCTTCACCCAGCACGAGGGCGTCGAGTGCGCGCGCGTGGCGCATCCCGACTGCGAGCGCGAGGGCCAGCATGCCGCCCAGCCAGGCCACGCCGTCCCAGCCGAGGAAGCCGGTGGTGCCGACGAGAAAGGCCTGGCGGCCGCGCAGCGCCTCGGGGGCGGAGACGAGCACCAGATCCGCCAGGGCCGTGAGCACCACGCCCACGGCCACCCCCGCCAGCAGCAGCACCGT
>CAILKA010000493.1 GCA_903834645.1 uncultured beta proteobacterium | reverse complement strand
CCACCGGCGCGCTGGAACGCGCCAGCCCGATTCCTGGCTGGACCTTGCCGGGGGTCCTCAATGCCGGCGCAGCACAGATTGCCATGAAGAGCGGCGGTCTGGTGCCTGAGGGTCGCGTGGTCCTCGCAGGCGCCGGTCCCCTGCTGCTGTTGGTGGCTTGCCAGCTGCTGGATGCCGGGGTAGAGGTGGTCGGTCTGGTGGAGACTTCTCCTGCCGCCAATCGGCGAGCGGCACTCCGGCACCTGCCCGCGGCCTTGGGGTTGCCGGCCTACCTCATCAAGGGGCTGCGCATGCTGTTGCGCCTGCGCCGACATGGCATGCCATGGCACACCCAAGCCACGGCGCTGGCCGTGCTGGGGAGCAGTCGCGCCAGTGGCCTGGCGTTCCACAGCCGTGGCAAGTACCACCGGATTGCAGCCGACACCGTGCTGCTGCATCACGGTGTGGTGCCCAACACCCAGCTGTCGCGTCTGCTGCGCGTGGACCACCGATGGAGTGATGCCCAGGACGCGTGGCAGGTCATCACGAATGACTTCGGGCAGACCTCGCTGGCTGGTCTGCGCATGGCTGGCGATGGTGTGGCCATTGGCGGTGCCATGGCAGCCGAGTCGGCCGGCGTGCTGGCTGCGCTTGGCGCCGCCCACTCGCTGGGCCGACTGACCGAAGGCGAGCGCGATCGGCGCGCCGCCACGCCGCTGCACCGGTTGCGCCGGGAGATAGCGGTACGACCATTCCTGGACGCGTTGTACCGACCCTCGCCCGAAATCGTCGAACCGA
Organism: uncultured beta proteobacterium; assembly: GCA_903834645.1. GTDB lineage: Bacteria > Pseudomonadota > Gammaproteobacteria > Burkholderiales > Burkholderiaceae_C > Rubrivivax. Next base: position 1,731 of record CAILKA010000493.1, on the reverse strand, counting down.
TGGACGACACCATCGTCTGCCGCTGTGAGGAGGTCACTGCAGGTCGCGTTCGCGAGATGGCGCGCCTGGGATGTCAGGGCCCGAACCAGACCAAGTTCTTCAGCCGCTGCGGCATGGGGCCCTGCCAGGGCCGCGTGTGCGGCAATGTGGTGACGCAGCTCTTGGCCTCCGAGCTTGGCAAGACGCCCGATGAAGTGGGCGCCTACCGCATTCGTGCGCCCATCAAGCCCGTGCCGCTTGGCGCTCTGGTCGACTTGAACGTCGGTCAGGCGGCCGTGCCTCCCGTGAAGACCGCGTGAGGCTGACGGCTGCTGCGGTCTGAGCGGGCCGCCTCAGTTCGGCGTGCTCCCGGCCATGCGCAGCGCTTCGGCCGGCCTGCGCAGACTGCGATCGAACGGGTTGATCTGGGAAGCGAGTGCTTGAGCTTCCTTTTGCAGCAAGCCCACCACGACCGGAAGGCGCTCCCCGCTCAGACGAGCAGCAAGCGTTCCGACGCTGAAGGCAGCCGCCACGCGCCCAGCCGCATCGAAGATCGGCACGCCCACGCCTGCCATGCCATCGAGGACGCCCGTGTTCGTGGATGAGTAACCGAGTTCACGTGTGCGTGAGATCTCTGCACGCAGGTAGACCCCGTCTACGACCCCCATACCCACCACGCGGGGGACGTTGTAGCGCAGCACCTCCTCGCGCTCCTCGTGCGGCAAGTGGGCCAGGATGCACATGGCGCCCTGCCCCACACCCAGGGGAACACGGCCGCCAATGTCGCCCGTGAAGGTGCGGATCGGCCACGGACCCTCCCAGCGGTCCAGGCAGACCGCGTCGAAGCCTGACCGCACCATCAGGAAAACGGTTTCGCCCAACGCTGCACCCAGCCGTGTCAATACCGGCCGGCAAATGGCTCGAAGGCCGCCCTCTGCGCCAACGTGTTCAGCCGCGCGGGCCGCCAAAGTGGCCAGCCCCAGACCCAGCGCGTAGCGTTTGTCGTGCGCCAGTTGGTGCACCAGTCCTCCGTCAGTGAGCTGCTGCAGCAAGCGGTGTGTGGTGGCCTGCGTAAAGCCCAAGGCACGGGCCAAATCGCTCACGCGGCTCGGCCCCGCCTCTGCCAGCGCGTGCAACAGTTGGATCGCACGTTGGAGGCTTGAAACACTGCCCTCCGAAGGGGATACCAGGTCCTTTTGTTTATCCGACATACAAGAGAAATAGAACTTTTTGGCAGGTTTTTTCCATTTGATGGGTTTATAGCATAGGGTTTTCCGCTGAACGGGATTGCTTGGATTGACTCTCCTCGCTTGCTGCCAAAGAATGCCTTCGCCTGACCGGCCTGGGAAGGCCTGGGTTGGAGGTCAGGGCGTCGACCCTTGCCCGAAGCCTGGCCACCTCGCCCCGCCGCAGTGCCGACCGCGACATGAGCCCCTGATGAAGCGCACCACCTACCCGGACTACCCGGACCGCTGCGGATGGAACGCGATGCTGCCGCGCAGGCAGCCGCTCCCGGCCGCGAAGGGGCCCCAACAGGTGAAGTACGCGGTTGTCGGTGCCGGATTCACGGGACTCGCGGCGGCGCGGCAACTGGCTGAGCTCGACCCGGGCGCCGACATCGTCGTCATTGAGGCGACCACGGTGGGAGAAGGTTCCTCGGGCCGCAACTCCGGCTTCTTGTCCCCGGCTGACATTGCAGGCAGCATCGATGCGAGCGCGGTACAAAAGAATGTCGAGCGCAACCGGTATGTG